>JBGTBC010000329.1:0-9142 GCA_041749555.1 Pyrinomonadaceae bacterium
AATGGCCTATTTCGCGGGGGCCGAGATGGCCGACATGGAGTTTGTCCAGTTTCATCCGACGGCACTCGATGTCAAAAATGCTCCGAGGTTCTTACTCTCCGAAGCAATGCGGGGGGAAGGAGGCTTGCTCAAGAATAAATACGGCGAGCGATTTATGCCGGGGTATGATGAGCGGGCTGAGATGGCCCCCCGCGACATCGTTTCGAGATCGATAGTCGCCGAAATGAGGCGAACCGGCACACGAAACGTCTATCTCGACATGACTGGACTCTCCGAGGCATTTCTTAAACACCGCTTTCCAAAGATCTATGACACTTGCAAGATGTACGGGCTCGATATCGCATCCGATCTCTTGCCGATCTCGCCCGCTTCGCATTATTTCATGGGCGGCATTCGTACAGACCTATGGGGTAGAAGCACGCTGCCCGGCCTTTACGCTGCCGGTGAGGTAACGTGTACAGGTGTGCACGGGGCAAACCGGCTCGCTTCGAACTCTCTTCTCGAGGGACTTGTTTTCGGCGCACGGGCGGGCGTAGCGGCAATTCGGGATGATCCGCAAGTCGTGTCCGGATCAGATCCGGGATCGAACGAGGACATTCCCCAGCCGTCCGGATCGCGTCAACGTCTTTCCACACCGGTCAGCAAGCGTATAAAACGCGTTATGTGGGAACGCGTCGGGATACTAAGGAGCCGTGAATCTCTGGCCCGTGCGATCAGTGAATTCGACCAGATCGCGTCAGGCAGCCTGAGTCTCTCGTCTCGAAATTTCGTGACCCTGGCCAGACTCGTGGCCACCGCCGCGCAATGGCGTGAAGAATCTCGAGGCGGGCATTACCGTACCGACTATCCGGAAATAGCACAGGATTTCCAGCGTCATTCGATCCAGCGATTCGGCTCAGGGATCGAAAGCTCAAGCCGGATTAATTTTCCGGTAAAAATTGGTGTATAATGGCTCCGTCATAAAATAGATCGGCTCGAAATCCAAAAAATTAGTTTATGGAAGGCACCGCCACAACGCTCAATTTAGCGTCGATGATCTCTCATCACGCACGACTTGCTCCTCAGAAAGAGGCTGTAATTTGGGAAAATGTCCGTCTTACCTTTGGCGAGATCGACAAACTCTCTAATCGGGTAGCTAATGCCCTTACCGATATGGGCATCGGCCGAGGTGAAAAGGTGGCTCTTTCGTGTCCGAATTTGCCATTTTTCCCGATCGCCTACTACGGGATAATGAAAGCCGGAGCGGCTGTCGTGCCGCTGAACGTCCTGTTCAAACCGCGTGAGATCGCCTATCACCTTAAGGATTCTGACGCTAAGGCGGTTTTTGTTTTTGAGGGTACCGACGAATTGCCTCTGGCCCAGGCGGTAAAGGAGGCTTTTGATCAAGTCCCGACATGCGAGCACCTGGTCGTAATGACAAAGGACCTGATGGGTGAGAGCCCATTGCCCGGCCATAGAACTCTGACGCAGATCACCTTCGATAAACCGGAAACGTTTGAGATATATCCGACTCGCCCGGACGACACCTGCGCGATCCTTTATACCTCGGGCACAACCGGCCAGCCAAAAGGGGCCGAGTTGACGCATTTGAATCTCTGGTCGAATGTCGTCACAACATACAGCATCCACCTGCCAATGCTCGATTTTACGGATGGGGAGCAGAAGACCTGCCTGATAACACTTCCGTTATTTCACACGACCGGCCAGACGGTTCAGATGAATTCCAATCTTTACGGCGGCAACCGCGTTGTATTGCTTCCCCGTTTTGATCCAAAGGCAACGCTCGATGCGATGGTCCGCGAAAAAGTGAATTTCTGGGTCGGCGTTCCGACGATGTACTGGGCCCTGCTCAAATATGTCGACGAGAACGGCTATGATATCAGGCCGATCACCGAGAATATGAAGGTTTGCACTTCAGGCGGAGCACCGATGCCGGTCGAGGTAATGAAGCAATTTCAGGAAAAGTTCAACGTTCGCGTGCTCGAGGGCTACGGCCTGTCGGAAACTTCGCCGCTCGCAACATTTAATCACTTTGAAAAGCCTTCAAAGCCGGGCACTGTCGGCCAACCGATCTACGGTGTGGATGTACGCTGTTTTGATGAGAATGACAATGAGGTGCCGAACGGCGAAAGAGGTGAAGTAGTGATACGCGGCACCAACGTAATGAAGGGTTACTATAAACGCCCGGATGAAACCGTTGAAGCTTTTCGCAATGGGTGGTTCCACACCGGCGACATCGGTGTGATCGATGAAGATGGTTATCTCGCTATCGTTGATAGAAAAAAGGATATGATCCTTCGGGGCGGATATAACATTTACCCGCGCGAATTGGAAGAAGTGATCATGGCCCACCCCGCGATCTCGCTCTGCGCGGTCATCGGCGTACCCTGCGAAAGGCTAGGCGAGGAAGTAAAAGCGTTTCTCGTTGTAAAACAAGGGCACGAATTGTCTGCCGATGAATTTACTGAGTGGTGCAAGAGCCAGTTCGCGGCCAATAAGTATCCACGACACGTCGAATTTCGCGACGAGCTCCCCATCGGCGGCACTGGCAAGATCTTTAAGCGAGCCCTGCGAGACGAAGCTGCATGACCATGCGACAGACCCTGCTTTGCGTTTGCCCACACGATGCGTGAAACTTAGCTTGTGACGAGGTTTTACGTAAAATTATTAGTATTTTCACTGTTTATTTCTTTCTGCGTGTTTGCATGCTCGGGGGTAAATTCCAGCCGTTATTCCATCTCAGAAAGCAAAACTTACGAGGCTTCCCTCTTCCGGCAAAACTGCGCGATCTGTCATGGCCCTGAGGGCGAAGGTAAGACCCTGGACGACGGCCGGCAGATACCTAACCTGCGCGACGGGGAATTCAAGTTTCGCACCGATTCTGAAATATATCGGCACATCGCCGATGGCGGCAATGGTATGGTGCCTTTTCGCGGCCTGCTTACCGAACGCGAGATAAATCTGATGGTCAACTTTGTCCAAAAAGACCTACGGGGCAATAATAGGTGAATATGAAAGTATTGATCACCGGAGCCTCTGGCCTTATTGGCACTGCACTTCAGCGGTCGTTCCGCGAAAAAGGCTACGAGATGCTTCTCGCCTCGCGGTCAGAGCCCAGGGACGATCATCATATTCAATGGGATACGGAAAAGGGTTTTTCGACTCCCGAGCTTCTTGAGGGAATCGACGCCGTCGTTCATCTTGCCGGCGAGAGTGTCAGCGGGCTCCGCTGGACCGAAGACAAGAAAAAGGCGATCCGCGACAGCCGTGTTTTGGGAACTCGAAGTGTGGTCGATGCGATATCACGGCTCAAGGAAAGGCCGCGTGTTCTGGTCTCAGCATCCGCCGTCGGGTTTTACGGCGAACGCAGTGACGAGGAACTTACCGAATCGAGTGCCGCCGGCGATGAATTTCTTTCTGCGGTCGCGAAGGAATGGGAATCGGAAGCACGCCGGGCCGAAGATGCGGGCATTCGTACAGTACTGCTCAGGAACGGTATCGTCTTGTCCAAAGACGGCGGCGCACTTGGGACAATGCTCTTGCCCTTCAAAATGGGCGTCGGCGGTGTCGTGGGCAGCGGAAAACAATGGATGAGCTGGATATCGCTCGATGACGTGGTCGCGATCATTAATTTTGCTATCGAAAACGAGAATCTTCGCGGCGCTGTAAATGCCGTTTCGCCAAATCCTGTAACGAATTACGAATTCACAAAGGCCCTTGGCGACGTGCTTTACCGGCCGACCATTCTCCCGCTGCCGGAGTTTGCCGTCAGCATGGTCTTCGGCGAAATGGGCGATGCCTTGTTGTTAGCAAGTACAAAAGTATTGCCGAAACGCTTGCTCGATGCGGGATTCGAGTTCGCTTATCCTGATCTGAAATTGGCGATCGAGAGTGCGATCGCGTAAGAGTTTTTTGCTCCAAATGAACGCAGATTTCGCATATCTATCGGCCTATTTTGTTTCTCAGCCGCGTTTATCTGCGGCCAATTTATTCCGAGTAGAGATAGTCAATGCGATCCCGCCGAGGATCAACACCGCCGCAATTCCTCGTCTGAGCGTAGCCGCCTCATTCAATATTAATATTCCCAAAACCGCCGCGAGCACAGGCACCGCGAGCTGCAGCACAGCGGTCCGCGTCGCCGTATGATAGCGAAGAGCGAAGTACCAGGCCGTGTAGCCAAGCCCCGATGCGAGGGCCCCTGACAGAACTGCCAAAACGAAACCCCAGCCTGTGATCTGCATCTGAGGCCACATCACCGCCGCGACGACCGCGATCAAAGGCACAGAAAGCAGGAAATTTCCGGCCGTATCAGCGATGGGGTCCTCGCTGCCCTTTCCCCTTAAAGTGTAAAATCCCCACGCCGCGCCCGCCGCGGCCATTAGTAGCGAAGAAATCAGCGGTGGTGACGACAGTCCAGGCAGGACCAAATAAACCAATCCGCCTACAGCGGCGAGTAGGCCGGCCCATTCGAGTGCTCCGGGACGCTCGCCCTGCACCAGCGCGGCGGTGACCATGGTTATCTGTACAGAACCGAATAGTATCAACGCTCCCGTACCCGCGTTGAGCCCCAAATAAGCAAACGAAAACGCGATCGCGTAAAGAAAAAGAAAAAAAGCTGAGGCCCAATGTCCGCTTTGTACGGCTTTTTTCGTCTTCCCTAATGAAGCCGCTATTATGGCGAGCATCATGGCACCGGAGGCGAGGCGGACAGCCGTAAAACTCGCGGCATCCGCCTCGCCGCTGCCCAAGGCCATCCTGCAGAGGATGGAGTTGAAAGCAAATGCGATCAGGGCAAAACCGGTGTATAAGACGATCTTCATAACCAAAAAGCTCGGTGAGATATTAGCACGCGCTAGATCATGTAAGGTTCACCGGTAATACAAAGGCAATAATGTCGGGGCCGGCTTTATATTGGGTCCCAAATGATAATAAATAAAAGGAGTCATGATGAAAGACAGCAATTTTAACCAACAGAAAGCCGAGGCATTCTCCGAAAGCCTCGTTGACACTCTAAACAAAAGTGCGATCTCACTCGCACTCAGTATCGGTGACCGCGTCGGACTTTTCACGACGATGGCGTCAATGCCTGATGCGACGTCTAAACAGATCGCTGAGACTGCGGGACTTAACGAAAGATACGTTCGCGAATGGCTCGGCACAATGGTCACCGGGCGTGTCGTGAACTACTATCCCGAGACCCGCACGTACCAGCTGCCGGCCGAGCACGCCGCATTTCTGACCGACGAGGGCGAATACAATTTCGCCTCGTCGATGCAGTTCATTCCCGTGATGGGGAATGTCGAGGACAAACTCGTTGAGTGCTTTCGCAATGGAGGCGGGGTGCCGTATTCCGAGTATCCTCGCTTTCACGAAGTCATGGCAGCCGAAAGCGCTCAGACAACCGTCTCCGCATTACACTCGCACATCATCCCGCTTGTACCCGGGCTGAAAGAGAAACTCGGAGCGGGGATCGACGTGCTCGATGTCGGTTGTGGATCAGGGCGAGCAATGATCGAGCTTGCAAAAGCGTTCCCGAATAGTCGTTTTGCAGGCTACGATTTTTCGGTCGTCGGTATTGGCCGTGCGATTACAGAGGCAGACAAGCTTGGCCTCAAGAACATTCGGTTTGAAGTACGTGATGCTGCCGCCATCGGCGAAACCGAGGCGTATGACCTGATCACATCATTCGATGCTATCCACGATCAGGCAAAACCGGCGGCCATGCTCGCGAGCATTTCACAGGCACTTCGGCCCGACGGCGTATATCTCGTACAGGACATCGCCGGCTCGAGTCACCTGGAAAAGAACCTCGACCACCCTGTTTCGCCGTTTATCTACACGATCTCGCTGACACACTGCATGACAGTGTCGCTTGCGAGCAATGGCGAAGGCCTCGGGGCGATGTGGGGCGAAGAAAAAGCCGTGGAAATGATGAAAGATGCTGGCTTTAACAATGTCGACCTGCATCACCTCGACCACGACTTCATGAACACGTACTACGTCGCTACTAAGTAAGATATTTCTTGCCACAAATAACACGAATACTACGAATTAAGAGACTTTCTTTGCCTTCTTATTCGTGCTATTCGTGTAATTCGTGGCTAATTTCTTCCGTGATCTCTGTGGTGAATCTATTATCCGCGTTCATCGGCGTTCATCCGCCGCTAATTTTCCGATTCTCTGTCTCCCTCACTCCCTTTCTCCCCTTCTCTTTTCTCCGGCCGCATATGCGGGAACAGGATCACGTCGCGGATCGAGTGTTTGTCAGTCAACAGCATCACGAGCCTATCGATACCAATACCAATGCCGGCGGCGGGAGGCATGCCGTACGAGAGGGCTCGAATATAGTCTTCGTCGAGTACCATCGCCTCCTCGTCACCGCGTTCTCGCTCGGCCATCTGATGGACAAGACGTTCGTACTGCTCCTTCGGGTCGTTCAACTCGCTGAAGCCGTTTGCAACCTCCATTCGATTTATGTAAAGTTCGAAGCGCTCGGCCACCGCCGGGTTTTCGGGTGAAGCTTTGGAAAGCGGTGAGATCGATTTCGGAAAATCGACTATAAATGTCGGCTGTATGAGCTTGTCTTCAACGTATGTATCGAACACCGTTACGATCTCGTTGTCGCGAACTTCGACGCCCGGTGCGTGTTTCGCTATAGCGTCACGCATCGAGATCCGTTCAAATTTAGAAAAGTCGATCGTGTTCCCTTCATACTCGATGGCGAGCGTACTTGCCGAGAGCTTTACTGCGTCTTTCAAAAGCGTTTCGCAAAAATCCATCATCCCTTCCACATCCATATAAGCACAGTAAAACTCGAGCATTGTGAACTCAGGATTATGCTTGTACGAGATGCCTTCGTTTCGGAAGTTGCGGTTGAGTTCGTAGACCTTCTCGAATCCGCCGACGACAAGTCTCTTCAGATACAATTCAGGCGCGATGCGGGCGTAAAGGTCGATGTCGAGGGCGTTGTGATGCGTTTTGAAAGGCTTAGCCGCGGCACCGGTCGCCTTTGGCGTGAGCATTGGTGTTTCGACCTCGACATAGCCGTGGTCTTCTAAATATCGCCGCATCGACGAGATCATTTTTGCACGGCGTTCGAAAACTTCGCGTGTCGTCAGCCCTTCGTGCTCCACCTGCAAACTCGAACCGATCAGGTCGTAATACCTCTGCCTCTGCCTTATTTCAGCATCCGCAATCCCGTGCATTTTGTCCGGCATCGGGAGCATTGCCTTTGCAAGAAATTGCAGCTTTTCGACATGAACGCTAACCTCGCCCGTGTTCGTAACAAATAAATATCCCTCGACGCCGATGAAATCACCGTGATCGAGCAGCTGCCAAAGAGCCCAGCCGTTCGCTTCATCGAGTGTGTTGGATCCATCGTTCTTTATCAGCGCCAGCGGCCCTTTTTTGTTGCAATATACCTGCAGCTTCGACATTCCATCGGTCAAATGGACGAAGTTGCCGCGCGTCGGCGTCGTCAGACGTCCGGCGATGCGAACCGTTCCGAGCGCTCTTAGTTCTTGATTGAGAGGTTCCTTTTCTTCGGGTCCAGGACGCTGTCCCTCGCCAAGTTTCGCTTTGATCTCTGTCATTTTCGCTTCGACATCAGCGATCGTGACGAATTGTTTCAGAGCGGTGATCGTGTCTTCCGCTCCGCTGACAGCCGAGCGGTCAAACTTGTTGGGATAAACATTGCCGACCAACTCCGAAATTGCCTCAAGAGAAGCCGATCTCGCCTCGGTTTGGTCGTTCGATTCGATGATCTCGTCAAATTCAGGAATGCTCATAATAGAATCTCTGATTATAGTTCGGCGATGTCCGGGCGGCAATGGATCCGCTTTCAAATATACACTCCGCAACCGTGCTGTTGGGCTCCCGCTATAAATCTATTAGAGTATAGCCATGCGGTTTATTGCTTTTGCCGGGGCGAGCTCGATCGTAGAGGAAAATGCTCGCGGCATTTCCGAGATTCTTAATTACAGTTTCTTCTCGCTTGGGAATGCCCAGATCACACCGCTAACGGTCGCATATCTGCTCATTTTTTCCGCGATTCTGATCTATCTGTCGGCAAAACTTAAGAATCTGCTTGTCGGCAAACTTCTTCAGCGGACAAAGCTCGATCTAGGTGCTCAACAGGCGATCGGCACGATCACGCGTTATCTGATACTTTTTGTCGGCTTCCTTGTCATTCTTCAAACGGTCGGGATCGATCTGACAACGCTGAACGTCCTCGCCGGTGCGGTTGGTATCGGTATCGGTTTCGGCCTTCAGAATATCGCTAACAACTTTATTAGCGGCCTGATAATAATGTTTGAACGGCCGATAAAGGTTGGCGACCGGATCGAGGTGGACGACGTTCACGGCGAAGTTATCGGGATCGGCGCCCGTTCGACGAGCATACGCACGAACGACAACATCACCATCATCGTGCCGAACAGCAAATTCATATCCGAAAATGTGATCAACTGGAGCTTTGGCGACGAACTGATCCGGTTCCGAATTCCAGTCGGTGTCAGCTACGATTCCGATGTCGATCTTGTCTCGCGCCTGATGGTGGAGGCTGCCGAAGAGAATGAAGATGTCGTGGATCGACCGCCGCCATCGGTACGTTTCCTTGATTTTGGCGACAGCGCTCTTCAATTCGAGCTGCGAGCCTGGAGCCGATTGCGTCTGCACAGGCCCGGGCTTTTTCGCAGCAATCTTAATTTCGCGATCTTAAAGAAGTTTCGCGAGAACAATATCGAGATACCGTTTGAGCAGCACGACCTTCACCTCCGCACCGGCAGGATCCGCGAGGTTGACGGCTGGGTGATCGATAATCCGAATCACGTATCGACCGAGGCGAAAAGCGAGTAAATTCGCCTTTGGCCCGCGATGTGTCAGAATATAGCTAACGCATGAGATCGCACTGATATGGCACACCTGCCCTGTCGGCGATCTCGGCGGCTATCTGCGTTTTTATGGCAACCAGCAGCGACGATATTAAGCGAGAGATCGCGGGCGGCGCCCGGATAATCAGCATCAGCGGGCTAACCTCACCGGCGGCAAAGGCCTTTGTCCTTTCACAATTGCAGGCCGAAACAGGCCTCACGCTCGTGATCGTCACCGATTCCAATACCGACCTTGAGGTCTGGGAACAGGA
>JBGTBC010000330.1:0-9002 GCA_041749555.1 Pyrinomonadaceae bacterium
TATTTTCTGGTTCAATCCTGATCTGCTGGATATCACACATGACGCGGCAGGCCGGGTTACGCAGTCGAGACTCAAAACGGGATTGATCGGGCAGCCTGAGGCCGGCACATTCGGCAACTTCCCAATTAACAGCCTGCATGCCGGGACCTTCTTTAATCTCGACATGTCCGTTACGAAGCGATTTCCGATCGGCGAACGGGTCAGACTCGAATTGAAGACGACGTTCATCAATATTCTGAACAAGCCAAGTTTCAACTTTGGAACTACGCAGTTTGATTCGACAAGCTTTGGCCGTATTACCGGTACCCGTTCGGGTGTCAGGGTCATTCACTTTATGGGAAGTATGAGGTTCTAAGTTAACAGCTCCGGGAAGTCAAGATATTTTTGACTTCGGGATCAGACTTAACAATTCACGGCGTTGCGGGCCCTTCTCGCAACGCTTTTTTTAGGGTTCGTGATCCTCGTCCAAGGTCGGCAAAGATTTTCTTTCCAATATCTCACACGAGCTCCCGCTTCCCTTGACCTCCATACTTGCGTTCGCGGGAACCCTGGAACAGGGCGTGGCGTCCAACAAGACGACGACAATAACCGACCTTTTCTCAGCGTGATACGGCGAAATGGCATCGGATGCGGTGTCTGATCGCCGACATCCGTAACACAAACCGCGGCGGGTCGGAAGTTGGGCATTGGCCTCACCACGAGCAGATGAAGGCCCCAGACACAAAGTGCCCTGGCTTTCCAAATTTTTTGTCTAACCTCCTGTACCTTTACACTTATCTAATTGCCAGTTGAAATCAAGGATAAATGATTTTTCATGCGTATGCGGATAGAATAAAAGAATTAACATTTTGGAGGAAAGAATTGACGATACGATTTGAGGAAAGGTCCGCCATTGTCACGGGCGGCACTCGCGGCATCGGGAAGGCAATTGTGCAGGAACTCGCTCGTCGAGGGGCCAATGTCGCATTCAATTATTCAAAAAGTGCTAACGAGGCTGACAAGCTGAAGGGCGAGGTTGAGGCGTTGGGTGTGAAGGCCTACGCCGCACAATGCGATGTCGCCAGAACCGAGGCGGCCGCGGAATTCGTAAAGGCGGCGGTCGCGGAATTTGGCACCGTCGATCTGCTGGTAAACAATGCAGGTATCACACGTGACCAATTGATCCTGCGTATGAAGGAAGAGGATTGGGATGCCGTGATCGATACAAATCTGAAAGGAGCGTGGAATTTTTCGAAAGCTGTAATAAGGCCGATGATGAAGAACGAGAATGGCGGCTCGATCCTGAATATCTCATCGATCTCAGGCGTCGTCGGTATGCTCGGACAATCGAATTACTCGGCGTCGAAGGCCGGCATGATCGGACTTACGAAATCGCTCGCAAAAGAGGTCGCCAGCCGTAAGATCACTGTCAACGCTCTGGCGCTTGGGCTCATCGAAACCGAGATGGCAGCGGAAATGAACGCCGAATATCGCGAAAAGATACTGGCCCAGATCCCGCTTGGCAGGCTCGGCAATGTAAATGAGGTCGCTGAGATAGCCTGCTTCTTGCTCTCGCCCGCGGCGGCCTACATAACAGGGCAGGTCATTCAGGCCGATGGCGGCTTGGCGATGTAGAAACCCATGTCAGTTTCATATCAATCCGAAGACCCGATAGAAACGGAAGACCCGACAGAAGCGGAGGAAGGAACGGTGAATGAGGCGGTGCCCTTGCCCGGTGCCCCTTACTATACTTATATACTGGTAGCTTCTATCGTGATTGTCGCGGTGGTGCAGATGACAACCGGGCTTGAAGCGTCGGTAGTAGCTGCCGGCTTCGATAAGCCCGCTTTCCTTAACCGCGGCGAATATTGGCGAATTCTTACGGGAGCGGCGGTCCATGGCGGCCTCGCCCATATCGCCCTGAATTCATTTGCTTTCTATAGTTTTGGAAGGATCTTTGAGACCCTTTCAAACCGTGCTCACCTTGCTATAGTTTTCCTTTTATCTGCTGTCGGAGGCGGCATTCTAAGCTTGATCTTTGTGCCCGACGGCATTTCCGTTGGAGCTTCTGGCGGTATCGTCGGCCTCATAGCCTATCTTGCGGTCTATACATTTCGCCGACGGCAATTCATCACACCCGAATTCCGGAAGAGCCTATTGATGAACATCGGGTTCATTATTATCTTCGGACTCGTTCTGTATCAGGTGATCGATAATTTTGGCCACATCGGCGGGTTGGTCACGGGCGCGATTTACGGATTGATCCAAATACCATCCGACAATTATACAGATCCTCGGGACGCGGGACAGGCCGCACAAACCGCTGGTTTGGCGGCTTTAGGTATCTATATCGCGACCTGCTGCTTCGCGATCCTGCTAATTTTGCGAGTTGTCTAATGCCTCGCGTCAGAGTTCATCAACATGTCAATCCTCTTTCGCCGTACTACCGGCAGGAGCCGGACCCCGTAGATCTCTCGCGGGTATTTGCGAAGCCCGAAAGGCCGTTGCTTCTCGATATTGGCTGCGCGAGGGGAAGGTTTTTGCTTAGGATGGCGGAGGCCGAGCCGGATTGGAATTATCTCGGCGTCGAGATCCGGGAGCCCCTGGTGGATGAAGCGAACAGGCTGGCGAAAGATGCCGGGCTGGACAATCTCCATTATGTCTTTTGCAACGCGATGCTTTGGCTGAATCGGCTGTTGGACGATATGCCGCACGGCGTTCTGCGTGCCGTTACCATCCAGTTCCCTGATCCGTGGTTCAAGAAGAAACACGCGAAACGCCGGATGGTGAATACGGAATTGGTCGATACCGTTTCGAGACACCTGCCTCACGGAGGCCGGGTGTTCATTCAGACTGACATCGAGCCGCTTGCCGCGGAAATGTTTGTCCAGTTCAGGGATGTAAATGTGTACGATGAGTTAGTAGTTGATCGGAATCCTTTTGCTGTCAAGACGGAGAGGGAGATCGCGGTGGAAGCCAAAGAACTGCCTGTGTATCGAGCGATATTTGTGAAGAAATAAAAAAGGCCCCGCCGTCGGATGACGCCGGGGCCAAGTTCCTACCAACTGATGTCTATCTCGTATTGATCTGACCCGCTGCTTGGGTCGCGAACCTGAACGATTCCGACGAACCCATTGGCTATCGACGGCTGCTGGATGACCTGGACGTCGCCGCGGCCGTTTCGTTTGTTTGCACGAATCGAACCGGGGCTGGCTGCAAGATATCCCTGAATATCAAAGCTAGAACCGAACATCGGCGTCCCTGAGAGAGGGTATCCTCCCAAACGTCACTTCCCGAGATCATTATGTTGATACGGTCGTCGACGCGGCCCCGCCAATTTACTCGGCCGGAACGGTACACCGGGCTAACAATTGAGGAACCCTGCCACGACATTTCCAGACGATAATTTGCGGCTCCACCTTGCGGATCCGAAATGTCGATCGTTGCCGTGAAGCCGTTAGACGCATTCGGCTGGTCGACGACATAAGCAGTTCCTCGGCCACTCTGTTTATTGACAGTTACCGTCGTCGCCCTTCTGGGCAGAGATCCGTTCCATTGAATAGCGCCTTGCTGGAATCCCGAGTTGGTCAGGTCCTGGGCCCAGATCCGGTTTCCCTGAATAAAAACACGGACCTGATTGTCGACACGTCCGTTCCAGACAACGGACCCAGTGGTTCCGCCCGTTCCGGGATATCCTGGAAATCCCGGGCCGGGATACGACGGCCCGCCGCCGATGACAAAGTCATATCTTCTCGGAATATTGCTGTAACCATCCATATAGCCCTGTACGAAGTACGGCCGCAGGACCACGTATGACGCCGACTGCTGCGGCTGCGGCGAACTCGCCCGGTTTGACGACCGGTCGCGAACGCCCTGGGTATATCCGTTGTTATAGGCCAGCCGCTGAGCGGTCGTCCATCGGCCAATGGAAGGCATGCTGGAATAACCAGCACGGTAGCCGTCTCGGTAGAAGTTCTCGTACTGTCTTTCGTATTTGTTTCGATAACGCTGATAATTGTCGCTCTGACGTTCCTGGGCGTCACGAGCGCCATCCTGATAACCCTCGTTGTAATAGCCACAGCGGATCGGCGATTGAGTCGCGGGGTCGCATTGTGCCGACGCGATAGTACTCAGTCCGAAGACCAGCATGGCTGCGATTAATATGTTAATAAAATATTTCACTTTCATTCCTCCTTGTGTAAATGGTAAGTTCTACTTCCACTTCTTTTCCTTTTGAAACCGCTTGATGACCATATTCCTTCTCAAGCGTGGGAGGTGATCGATAAATAGCTTTCCGTCGCAATGATCCGTTTCGTGGATGAATGCCCGGGCGGCATAACCTTCGGCCTCTTGTTCGAACCATTCGCCCTTTTCGTTCTGGGCTTTAAGCCGGACCTTCATCGGCCGCTTGACCACGGCCGGCACCTTGCCGACCGACAGGCAGCCCTCAGGTTCGGACTGCACACCTTCAGATGAGATAATTTCCGGATTTGCTGCTACCAATTTTATGCCTTTACAATCCATTACAAAAAGGCGCAGGTTCAGGCCGATCTGCGGAGCAGCGAGCCCCACGCCCTCGGCGTCGTACATCGTTTCGAACATGTCGGCACAAAGTTCGGCAAGATCGTCGTCAAATTCGGTGACTGGCTGGCCGACCTCTCCAAGCACCGCTTCCGGATACTCTTTGATCTTTCTTACCGCCATTTATCGAGGGATCGTATGCGACCGGGCCTGTCGAAAATGAGGCCGGTTAGATATAAATCCCTTCTCCTCTCGCTGAAGGCATTCCCAGCAGACGATGCGCGGATCATTTGTCGGCGAAATGAACGTATTGTAATGCTCTACCTCGCTGTCGCAAACTGAACAGCGGGCTACGGGCCGGGTATCGTTCTTGGGGTCGGTTGATTCGATCATTGGGTCTTTGCTTTCAAACGCATAACTCTGCTGATATAAAATTCTCTTTCTAATTCAATAGTGTAGTTCGCCTGCACATAATTTTCCAACGGACGGCGAGCTTCGATCGATGTGAATGTTCGTTAAATGCCTTTCCCGTGGAGTGGGCCGCGACATGAAATACAAGGCTTGAATCAGGCGAAAAAAAACCGAATTAATTGGAGTTTCGCAGATCCCGCAGTTGTCACCTAACCGAAACCACGTCGTAGATCTTGATACTGCTATTGGAATAAACAACCGGAAAAGAATATGAAGTTTTGCTGATGAAATAATCGGCATTATACTCCGCCGAAGCTGACCTGATCGTTTCCTCATCCAAACCAAAATAGAAATCAGCCAATATTTCGCTGTCACGAATCCCGTCCTCATTCGTGGCTGTCCCGGTCAATTTCTCCATTCGACTCCGCCATTCGCCGACATCAGTTAAGATCGGCTTTCCATAGCTTACAACCTGGGAGCGTTCGGAAAGGTACCAAAAATCATAACGCCACGGTGGAGCAAGAATGATCACTCCTTCACGCGTATTATTTTTGATCCAGCCGAAAGCCAGAGCCATATCGTCCGGCCCCTCGATCCATTTCTGGTAAGTTGTCCCGGCCGCTTCGAACGCGCGCGCGGGAAGGTCGTTCCAAAACGACAGCAAAACTATTACGCCTAAGGCCCCGAGCAGTAACGGCTGCAGAAGAATGTTTTGCTTCAATGCCCGCCCCAAATAAAACAGAAAAAATAGCGGAATGAACACGGCGAAAACTCGTGTGGGCGTGTATTTCATCAACTCGTAGCTTTCTGCCAGACGCAATAAGATCCCAAGTGCAAAAAATAGGCCCAGGACACCGATGAAACTGAAAAGAAAATCGAGTGGTTTCAGTCGACGTGTGCTTATGTGAACCAAGAAACAGAAAACTAGGGCGAGAAAAATCAGAACGATCGCACTCTTTGACCAGGATAGTGGATCAAAATGATGCGGAAACCTAATTAGCTGAAAATACCTAAGATCGTCCTCAGTCGGAACAATGCTGCTCGAACGCATGATCAGAAGTGGAACCAATCCGATCAGCGATAAAAGGGCGGATACAATCGCAACCTTCGAGACCCGATGTATGTCCCGATGCCAAATCAAGAGGGCTAAGATGGCACCGGCGATTCCCCAGAGGCCAACTATAGGATGGAAGGCAAATGACAGCCCAAGCAGTATAGAGCCGGCCAGATCGTCCTCCAGAGACAACCTGTCTAGTGCGAATAAAAGGAAAATGTACGCAACGGTTTTTGCTTCAAATCCTCCAAACATCCATTCGTCTGCAACAATTGATTGGCCTATTCCGAGCCAAATAAGGATCGACGCCGATATGACCCAAAGCGGGATCTCCCACCGTTTTGCGAGTCGCATTAATGCAAATAGAAGGATCGCCCAACAAGATATTCTTCCGATCCATCCGATCGTCTCGATCGAAAAGACAAATGTCAGCAGCCCGAACAGATGGTCGAATAGCCAATATTCCTTCGAGGTAGTCGAAAAGGTAATGTCATTTGCAAGAAATCCTGCGTCGTATACCTGCCTTAGTCGCAGCAAGTAACTGTATTCGTTGCTGTAAGGCACGGGTTTACCGACAAATATAAAAACGGCACCCAGCAGTAAAAGGTAGTGCAGATAGACACTTTCCTTTATGGCCGTTAGGGTGTCGGTCCGGTTCAATTTGATATCCCCCTCAGCCTGTAAAACGAGCCTCTGCCGCCTTTAACAAAAACCTCGTACCGACTAAAAAGCGTGTTCGAAAAAGCAGCATCGCGTTCTCTTGTTGGTTCGATCAGCCGGTCCTCTATAAAAATATACTCGGGCGGATGGTCTGCAATTTCTCTATTTAACCTGTCCCACTCCGCCTTGGTGAACATATCCGACATTGCTCCGTTACTCGCGTAAGCGGGTGGAACTCCGGAAAGATAATAGTAGAGCGGATTCGAAACGACAAAGAGGGCGGGCTTTGGATTCAGAGTGGTCAAAAATTGTGTGTCGGCGGAAATCGAAAGGTAGTCGTCTGTCGAGTTTCCTGTAACTAATGATTCTCTGTCACCTACCCTGACCAGCTCGGCATGATCATAAAGGTGAACTCTGTGAGCTAACCGCCGAAAAACCGGTAAGAAGAGGATAAGAATGACCAGGCCGAGCGCAGCGTACGCCGGAATCCTGCGTGGAGAAAGATTATCGTGAATTACCCCAATTATGGTTTCAAGAGATTTAACACCGAGAATCCCCACCGGGATCATCAGTAGTAAAAAGTGGTATTCCCACCACGAGAGCCGTTGAATTAAAATTATAAAAAAGCCCGCAAACAGCCAAATAAATAAGGCTGGGAAGATAAAATTTCTCTCAGTTGGCGGCATCTCATTTGGTCCGGAACGAACTCGGGAGGTCAAGAGAAAAAGCAGTAGCAACAGGGTCAGCACTATAACCGGAAAGAAAGATTTGAAAAACCACGAAAGTCCGTCTGACAATGTCTCGACACGGTTTTCCATGGTAACGGTTGCCACGGCAATGACCGGATAGGTAAAGGTTACGTAAAAGAGCTCCGCAAGCGAATCATTGACAAAAAAATAAATAAGTACTGCAGCGACTGGGATACATGATCCGAGGATCATTGCAATCGTCGCCCCCATCACTTTGTGCAATGTGCCCCCTCGATATAAGACAAATACGAAAAGTCCACAGACAAGGGCGAGAACGATCAGCCCCAATATCAGCTTGAAAGTCACGACAACGCCCGCGCAGACCCCGACAAAAAACGCGATAGCCATATTATCTGGATTCTCCAGATACTTCTGCGCTAGCAAAACGACAAGGAAGAGCGGAAAGCTAACAAGTACTTCAACTTGAGCAAAATGCAGGCTGCCCGAAACTGAATAATAAATGCCGACAGTAAGGAGAGGTGTTAAGGCTGCAAATGCCGGGTTTGCGAAGTGTTTCCGCAGGCCAAAAGCCATGATAACCGAGAAAGTTAGCCAGTAGATAAGTTCCAGAAGGTGGATCCCGACTTCCGAAAAACCGAATAATTTTCCACCGATAAGATAGAAAACGAATATTGCAGGTTGTTTAATATCCCACAGATCGCGGTATAAAACAGCACCACTGTCGATTCCCTTCGAAAAAGTCAGGAACAACGCCTGGTCACCCGAGAATGCCTCGCGTAGCCCCAGGAAAGCGATGGAGCTAACTATCAAAAGCACGAAAATCAGAGCTGCGAAAAACGGATAGTCTTTTCCAAAAAGAGTTTGTTTCGTTTTCATTTCTCGCTCTTGCTGATCTTCTATGGGGTACCATCATCGTTTCTCTATGGAGTCGAGATATTGGCTAATTTTCTTTCGCGTTCGCCAATATACGTCTTCCATAAAAATGTGCGAGAATTCGCCGTTGCGGCCTATCGATAAGAGATTATCGATATTTGTGGATATTTCAAAGGCCTTCCGGGCTTCTTCATACTCATTCAGGTAAACAGGATACGCGATCGGGGTTTTCAGGATCTTTGCTCCGAGAAATTTATCTCTTACATCAGGTATGACCCGAGCGAGATTCTTGAGCGAGAGTTCGATGAGATCATCATCGGGCATTTCCCAATACTCGTCGCCCTTTTCGCAGCCGATGTCCACCGTGATCATTGTTTTGCCCGCCGGGGCGAGCCAGGGCATGGAAAGCGTGGCTTCAGTAAGCCGAAAAAATGGAAAGTCTCGCTCCGGAAACCACAGCACCGTATCCGGAAGCAAACCCCGCCCATCAAATTTCATATTGACGAAGATCATAGGCCTATAGCGAAATACCTTGAAGGCATCCAGGGCGTCGGTTCCATTGATAAGTTTAGGTAAAATATTAGCGGGTGCCGTGCTGACGACAGCGGAAACCTCCAGGATCGCGTCTTTTGCCTTTACGGATGCGGCCCTATCATTCTCGACCAGGATCTGTTCAACCGGTGTATTGAGCTTAATATGTTCTTCGATACCGGTCGCGAGCTTTTCGCAGAGTGTCGAAACTCCATTTTTAGGGTACACGTGATAAACACTGGGCTTTTCCGGCATTTCGCGAT
>JBGTBC010000331.1:0-5551 GCA_041749555.1 Pyrinomonadaceae bacterium
CATTTGTCAAACTCCTGATTTTGGGGGTATATGTTCAAGAATATACGGTTGATAGAGAGGTTAAGTTTCATTTTAACAAAGCAAACGGCCCAGAAACATCCGGGCCGTCTGATCAACTTCGAAGAGGCAAATTTATATTAAGGCTTCGGCCGCGTGCCCCATGTCGGCGGCGGCGGCTCCTGTGTCGCACGAATGACCGGCTTCGCTTTTAATAAGCGAAGGGCCTCCTCAACCGCCCGTTCCAGTTGAGGGTCGCGGCCTGCAATAACGTCTTTCGGCCAGTTCTCCACGTCAATGTCGGGGCCGACACCTTCGTTCTCCAACGCCCACTTCCCTTCGCGTGTGAAAAAACCGCCTCGCGGAGCGATCATCGTTCCGCCATCGACAAGAGGAGGTGAGTCGGCCGTGTGGACGAGGCCGCCCCAAGTGCGCTTGCCAACCAGCGGGCCGATCTTTCGGTATTTGAACATCCACGGCATCAAGTCGCCGCCCGAACCAGCCATCTCGTTGATGATCATCACTTTCGGGCCCCAAATCCCCGCTGCCGGACTCGTGAACGGATAACGGTCGCCCGCGACATTATTAAAATAACCATCGAAATCACGCTGAAGGATGTCGATAATGTAGTCAGCCGCTGAACCGCCGCCATTATATCGTTCGTCGATGATCGCGCCTTTCTTATCTTGCTGGGCAAAATAATACCGATTAAAGCTGGTGTAGCCCGGCTGCCCGGTGTTAGGAACGAAAACATACGCAAGCTGACCGTTTGAGAGCTGTTCCACACGGCGGCGATTAGATTCGACCCACGCACGAGTGCGTAAGGCCGCCTCGCTCGCCACAGGCACAACCGTTACGCGGCGGGCTCCGTCGAGCGACGGTTTGTCGTTGACAGTGACCGCCGTCTGGCGATTGGCTGTCCCGTCAAGCAAGCGGTAAATATTGTCCGGAGCCCTTAACTCTACGCCATTGATCGCGACGACGTAATCGCCGACATTTATATTTGCGCCCGGAACAGCCATCGGAGACCGGAGATCAGGATTCCAGTTTTCGTTATCGTAGATCTGCGTGATTCGATAACGGCCATTGTCGATCGCAAAATCGGCCCCAAGCAAGCCGCCGGTCGTATTCGGCACATCCGGCATATCCCCGCCTCGCACATACGAATGACCGACTGCGAGCTCGGCGCCCATCATATCCATCAGGTAAAGCAGATCGGCACGATGGTTAACATATGGGAGAAACGCACCATACATCTCCTTCATCTTTGGCCAATCAGTGCCGTGCATGTTGGGCACGTACAGATAATCCCGTTGATTGCGCCACCCTTCGTTAAACATTTGCTTGTACTCGGCCTTCGGGTCCAAATACATCCGCAAGCTATAATTAAGGCGCCCTGTGTTAGGCGGAGGCACCGTAAGACGATCAGCGTCGACAAGGAATAGTGCCGGCGCCGACGGCGTGCCGCCCTGTCCTGGCCCTCCTTGTCCACCGCCGCCGCCAGCGCGGTAAACCAATTTCTTGCCGTCCGCGCTTACACTGAACGCCGCGACTCCGCTCGTAAACGGTATGGCTCGTCGGTCACTCAGCCGATAACGATGGAGCGAACCGCCGCCCTGGCCCTGTCCGGGTGCACCTGCTTCCAGATAAAAGACCGTACCTTCGGCTCCTGCCGAAAGCGATGAATATTGCCGTTCGGGCACGCCGGGCACCGAGATTATGCGTTTTCCGAGACCATCAAAATCAATCTGTACGGTCACCGGCCCTCGAGGACGCCGGGCGGCGTCACCCGCAGGAGCATCGGCCGGTGTCTCACCAACAGGCGAAGCGCTGGGACTCGGACGAGCTCCAGGAGCGGGAATTCCCTTGTCTTCGTCACTCTCAGGCAGCAGCGGTGTAGATTCTGCTTTTTTGAGAACCGCGAGGTAAAGCCCGTAATTCGTCTCGCGGTCGTATGACGTCATATCGAGCCACTGCGAACGCAGACCGAAATCGGTCGAGGCCAGGAACCAGAGATATTTGCCGCTGGCGTCCCAGACGGGCCACGTCGCGTCCGAAAGGCCGTCCGTGATCTGCTTCGTCTCGCCGGTCTCAGCGTTGCTGATAAAAATAGCGTGAAACATCGATCGCAGCCGGCTTGAATAAGCGACCCACTTCGAATCAGGGCTCCAGGTCGGATTGAGCGTACGCTGCGGCACCATCCACGGGTCGCTGCCGACGATCCGAGCGTTGCCGGAAGCAACATCGAGCACCCAAACTTTGAGATTAGTATCGCTGAACAGAAGCTTTTTCGAATCAGGCGACCACGATACCGTGTAATAATACGTCGGTTTTTCAAGCGCGATCTCGCGGGGCGGGCTAAGGCCGTCCTGCTCCTGCACGTACAGGCGATATTCACCCGAACGGTCGCTGAAGTACGAGATATACTTTCCGTCCGGCGACCATGCCGGCTGGTGCTCGGCTGATCCGCTGGAGTTCGTCAAATTACGCACATCACCCTTCTCAGCCGGGATCGTAAATATCTCGCCGCGTGCCTCCACAAGCACGCGTTTACCCGTCGGCGAAAGTCTTATATTCGTCATCCTGTTCGAAACGTCGTCCCAGCGAGGCATCATCCACGGGAAATCGCCGGAAGCTGTAATGTTCACGCGCGTCGATCTGCCAGATCTCGGATTGAGTTCGTGAATATATCCTGCCTGTTCGAAAACGACGGCACCGCCGCCCGCACCCATTGTTTTGACATCAAAATCGGTGAACTTCGTGACCTGCACCAGCTTTTTCGAACGCGGCTCGTATGACCAGACATTTTGCACGCCATCGCGGTCCGAAATGAAGTAGACCGTGTCGCCCGACCAAACCGGATCGATGTCCTTGGAGTCGGTCCACGGCGGCGCAACCATGTCGTAAGTTTTGAGGTCAACGATCCAGATCGGACGGTTTTGACCGCCGCGATAATTCCGGCGCTCGTCGTCCCAGGAGGTGTTCATTCGGTAGGCTATGTGAGCACCGTCTGCCGAGATCTTGCCCTGAAAGCCGCGCGGTAGGGCCATCGGCTCTTCGACACCGCCATCAACCGGTACGGTCCAGAACCGCAGCGTTCCGCCGGGCGCCCACGTGGCACGGCCCGATGTGAACATTATCGCCTTTCCATCCGCCGTCCAGCCCTGTACGGTATCGCCGCCGGGATGCCATGTCAGGCGCCTTGGCTCGCCGCCCTCGGCAGAAACGACATAAACATCCTGATTTCCGGCGTATTGGCCGCTAAAAGCGATCCACCTGCCATCAGGCGAAAAATTAGGATTAGACGTCTGCCCTTGAAAACTGGTGATACGCCGGGCAGCTCCGCCCGCCCTCGGCACCGTCCAGATATTCTGCGCATAAGCAAATGCGATCTGCGTTTCGCTGACGGTAGGGGTTCGCAGCAAACGCGTACCGGCATTTGAGGTTTGAGCCGTGATATTACTAGCGAATAATAGTAACGATTGACATGCGATAATAACCGCAGAATGAACCAAAGCCCGTGGGCACACGACCACTTTCAGGATGCGATGCGACATCATTTTTCCTCCAAATTGAACCAATTGGGATTGCTCCGCTGATTCGAACATAAAAAACTCGTTAGCAAGAAAATATCTCGGCCCCCGCCCGAAGACTAGGGGGCCGAATCGGCGTTCTAATTGTCCTCGTTCTGATCGTCAGCATCACCGGCAGGATCCGCCGCCGGCGTTGCCCTCGGCGCTGCTCTGCCAATACCGAGACTGTCGTAATTGAGGATCGCATTGAACAGTAGCGAAAAGCTGCCGTGCGTCTGATGCCGCCACATCGGATTGTTGGCAAACATAACGATATGCCCTTTGCCTACCGGAACATCGACGATAGCAGCTTTGCCCGCAAGGTCCTCGCCGCCGCCGAGCATCCCGCTCACCAACAGATCGTTTACCGCAGCAAACCGCAGTACCACACGCGGCCGCGAATCCAGCGGAGGGATATTCGTCGGATCCGGAGTCGGTGCCGGACCGGGAGCTGCCATCGGCGGCCTTCCCTGAACAACGTCGGGGTCGCTCACGGAGCCTCGCCCTGTCGGCCGTCCTGTTGCCCCGGCTTGCCCCGGAAATCCGCCGCCGCCGCCGCCCGGACCGCCTCCGATCCCGGCCACTTGAAGTAACGGAGTTCGGTTAAAGTACACGGCTAGTTTTTCATCATAGCCGTAAGCTATCGGGCTCCCGCGATCGGCAAATACCGCATTCATTACGGCCCCGCGAGTTTGAAGCCGGGTTGATTCCTGGATCGAAACGCCGCTTACCATTCCAAAGTCGATCGGCAGCGACGCGTTATCCGCAATTGTGATAAAAAGGCCGCCCGCATGCACAAAGTCATTGATATTCGCGACCCCGCTGATCCCCAGGCCGCCTCTGATGTCGTCCGTCTGGTCCGGCGAAAGGCCCGTGTTCGGCGTCAGATCGCTCTTTTTCCAGGGGATCGGAGCTTCCGAATCGCTGAATTTCGCCACCCCTCGAACGATGTTCTGAGCGCTCGTCCTGATAGGCCCGAATATGATCACGTCGTATTTCGAACGCAGGTTCGGCGTGCGGCTGATGTCCTGATCGGAAACATAGTCGTACGGAATGCCGAGGCAGTCGAGTTCGATGCGATACCAACCCTCGTCCTGCGTATTCAGCCATGTGTGAACGAGGGCGATGCGGGGGGCGCCGATCGCGTGCTGAGCGACCTCCGGGATCTTATCCACCGCCGTTGCATTTAATCCCAATGCGGCGACTTCTTTCTCGACCATTGATCGAAGCCCGCTCGGATTGCCTTCCGACCGGATAATAAATGACCCTGGATTGAAACTCTTGTCTCCAACCTTAAACGCCGCGTCCGCCACAGAGAATTTCACGTCCTTCAAACGATATCTAAGCTGTGCATTGGCGCTCTCGGCGTTGTGATTTACTACGAATCCGGCGCTGCCCGTGCCCTCGACTTTGCCCGTCACGCGTGCGGCGCCGTTGGTCAGCGTCATCGCAGCGGTCAGGATCTTCTCATCCTTGACCCGCACGGTCTTTACATTTCGCAGCGGGCCGAGAGTCCAGCCCGTGTCGTCATACGGCCGCGGATCGTTGACGTTGTAATACTGTGTATCGAGCAGCATATCGGCCATCCGCGAATACGGCTGGTCCATTCTCACAACATAGCTGCCCGCTGGGAATTTACCTTCCTTGGCTTCCGCGGCTGCCGTCAACTTGTGTACTTCGACGCCCTGCATCTTGAGCAGGTTGACGAGATCGGCGGCTTCTGTCGGACGCGTATCGTCACCCGGCAAAACGTACGCCGCCGGGCCCTCTGTCTTGGCTTTCGCGACCGAACGCTTGCTCTTGAGATAGAAATTACTGAGATATTTTTCCTTATTGTTGGCGACGTAATTCATCGCGATCAGGATGGCGCTTTGCGAAAGATTGACATTATTCCTGATCGACCATTTCACACGTGACAGCGGCGGGTTTGGCCGAAACCAATCGCGGCTGGTCGAACCCGCCGGAACCACACGGTCAACCGT
>JBGTBC010000332.1:0-10432 GCA_041749555.1 Pyrinomonadaceae bacterium
GTGCGTGGTTCATAGCCAACATCGTCCAGGTGCCGCCGCCAAATCTCGATTGGAAACGCGGTTACGATCTCTCATTCACTGCAAATCCGGATTCCGATCGTTCTGCGACACTAAAAGCCGCCTACGACAAAGACGGAGTCCTCTACATCGACGGATGCTTCCGCGGAAAGCTCACATACCCGCTCCAGCGAAAGCTGCTGATGCACTACATTCAAACTGAGACACGCACCGAACACGGCATCGAGCTCTCAGCAAACGGCCACGCTCTCCTGCAAGACCTGAGACAGATGCCCCAGCTCTATGGCCGCAAGTTTCGCGGCGTCAAAGTTGAGACAAACAAGCTCACGCGTGCCCTCCCCTGGATCGCCCTCGCCGAAGAAGGCCGCGTCCGCCTAGTCGCCGGCCCCTGGAACGAAGAATTCATACAAGAAGCCTGCTCATTCCCCCACGGCCACCACGACGACCAAATAGACGCCACCTCCATCGCCGTCCGTATGCACGGAGAGAAAAAGGGGAAACGGTTTTGGACGTTTTAAGTCCAGTGGCCAGTGGTCGGTGGTCAGAACCGGGAGCGATAGCGACTGGGTTCTTCCGCTGTGAATGGTCAGAACCGGGAGCGATAGTGACTGGGTTCTTTCGCCAGTAGATATTTGACAACCTAATGTGTCGGAGAAGCCGCTCCTTTCTCTTTGTCTCCGGGATCGTTTTGAAGAGCTTCATTCGATGCCGATTTGGGTCTTTGTTCAGCTCCGGGTTGAGCGGCCTAAGCCGTTTTTTTGCCTGAGGAGTAATCACGCTTACGGGGTTCGACGAGCGAGATGTCGATCGGCTCATAGCTGAACACGGGCGATTCTTCGGAGAATTCCGCGATGGTCGTTTTCAGGAAATTAGCATCATCGCGTTCGGGAAAATCTGGTTTGTAATGTGCTCCGCGTGATTCGTTGCGATTAAGGGCTCCAAGCGTTATTACTCGGGCCAGGTCGAACATGTTCGAGAGTTGTCGGGCGTGCGGGATCGCCTGTGTCGCCCAGAGGTTTGAATCGTTTATCGAGATATTCTTGAATCGCTCCTGCAGTTCGCGGATCTTGTCGTCGGTAGCCTGCAGGCGGTCATTGTAGCGAACAACCGTGACGTTGTCGGTCATTACCTTGCCAAGTTCTTCGTGGAGCTTGTACTGGTTTTCGCCGCCTTCGCTGTGGATGATCGCATCGTTCAGCCCTCGCTGCTTAGCCACTTCTGCGGCATGGATGCCATTCGATTCGGTTTCACCGCGTTCGACGTTCTTTGCGTATTCGATAACCGATGGAGCAGCAACAAAACCGCCGTAAACGCACGAAAGAAGCGAGTTCGCACCGAGCCTGTTAGCACCGTGGATCGAGTAATCGCATTCACCCGCCGCAAATAGGCCGGGAATATTCGTCCGCTGTTCAAAATCCACCCAAAGCCCGCCCATTGAATAATGTACCCCAGGGAATATTCGCATCGGGACATACCGCGGATCATCGCCGACGAACATCTCATAGATCTCAAGGATCGCACCCAATTTTTCAGTAAGCACTTCGGCGGGGATATGGGTCAGATCGAGATAGACCTGGTTTTCGCCGCCAACTCCATGGCCTTCAAGGCAGACCTGAAAGATCTCTCGCGTCGCTATATCACGCGGAACGAGATTGCCGTAAGCCGGATACTTTTCTTCGAGGAAATACCAACGCTCGGCATCGGGAACGTCCTTTGGTTTTCGAGCATCCTGAGGGTCACGCGGCACCCAAACGCGGCCGCCTTCGCCTCGAGCGGATTCGCTCATCAAACGGAGTTTGTCTTCGCCCGGGATCGATGTCGGATGAACCTGTATAAATTCGCCATTAGCATATCTTGCTCCCTGCTGATAACAGGCCGCGACGGCGCTTCCTGTGCAGGTTTGCGAATTTGTCGATTTGCCGAAAACCATTCCCGGTCCGCCGGTCGCCATAATTACGGCATCCGCTGCAAATGATCTCAGTTCAAGTGATTGCAGATTCATCGCAACCAGGCCGCGGCAAACCTGATGATCATCGAGCACAAGCGAGAGCATCTCCCACCCCTCATACTTTTGGACGCTGCCCTCGACTTCCCATTTACGGACCTGCTCGTCCAAAGCATAAAGCAGCTGCTGTCCGGTCGAGGCTCCCGAGAAAGCCGTGCGATGATGCAGTGTTCCGCCAAACCGGCGAAAGTCCATTAACCCTTCCTTGGTTCGGGAAAATGGCACGCCCATACGATCAAATAAATAAATGATCTCGGGTGCCATGTCGGTCATCCTTTTGACCGGAGGCTGGTTCGCGAGAAAATCACCTCCGTATACCGTGTCGTCAAGGTGCTTGCCCGGCGAATCGCCTTCGCCCTTGGTATTGACCGCCGCATTGATGCCGCCCTGGGCGCAAACCGAATGGGAACGCTTAACCGGAACAACGGATATCAGGTCGACGTCATGCCCGGCTTCAGCGATCTTCATTGCCGCCGCAAGGCCCGCCAGGCCGCCGCCGACGATCGCAATTTTCAATGAGTTTTTTGCCATATTATACGCGTTCTGAGTACCTGCTTTAGCAGGCCTTCCGCCTAAAGGCGGGACTCAAAACTAGATGAGTACGTTCTTCAGCAGGCCCGCCGCCTAAAGGCGGGACTCAAAACTAGAATCGCGTCGGCCCCTTAGGAGTAACAATCTTGGGTTCCTCGCACATTGCCTGCGGCATCAGACCGCATGGACGTATAAACGCCACCGCTGCATTTACGCCGACCGCTCCAAGAAAAATGGCGAGGGCAATGCAGCCGTATAGCGTGACTTTCTGGGCTCGTTGACCGATCACGATGCCCCAGTCAACTGCAAACAAAAAGAATCCATACGCCAAATGCCAGGCTGTGGCCAGGACGCCCAGAATATACACAGCCAGTATCCATGGTATCTGAAATTCAGCAGCCACGATCGAAAACGCCTGGTCGGCATTTCCCGCGATCGGCACCATGTTAAGGCCGGGAATCAGGCCGAAACGAAAATTAAGGATATGAAACAACAGAAAGAAGAACAAAAAGATCCCGGTTACGCGCTGAAAAATATAAAACCAGTTTCTTCCGTAACCATAATTAAGAAGATTCGGCTTAGCTTCCCCGGAAATAATGACCCCGTATACAGAATGGAAAAGCAGCGGCACGAATATTCCGAAGATCTCGAGAAACAGCAGGTAAGGTATATCGTGGATGTCCTTTACAGCCTTAACAAAGCTGGCCTCACCGTTCATCGCTTTCGAGTTCGTGAACATGTGAACAAAGAAAAAAACGCCTAAGGGCACGATACCCGTCAGTTGATGCAGCTTTCTCAAGAGAAACGTGTTTGAGAATTTTATCGCCATTCTTTAGAGGCCAAATTCGAACTTATCCTAATGCTGATTTTCTGAAATTCTAATTGGTTCCGCTGCGTTCGGCAATCTATGACCTAAGCTTTTTATAATAGGCCTCGAATTAGATAAGATAAAATGAATAATATTCGCAGGATTAAATAGTTCGACTAATAATACTTTTACGAAACAAAATGCACATCGAAACACTTAAGGTATTTTGCGATCTCGTGGATCTCGAAAGTTTTTCACTTGCGGCTGAGCGAAACTTCATTACCCAGTCCGCAGTAAGCCAACAAATTCGTACGCTCGAAGAGAAATTTCAACGCCGACTGATCGAGCGCATCCGAGGCCGCCGCGAGGTGAAGCTGACTGCGGCCGGCGATATATTTTATCGCGAATGCGGTAATGTTCTGGCGGCGTATGATCAGCTTCAGGAGAATCTGCGTGGAGTCGTAGGTAAGATCGGCGGCACGGTCAAGGTTGCAACGGTTTATAGCGTCGGCCTTCATGAACTTCCGTCTAAGGTGCGGGAATTCATGACCAAATTCCCATCCGCGAAGATCGACCTCGAGTATTCCCGTACAACGAGGGTCGTCCGAGATGTACTTAACGGAACGGTTGAGCTGGGCGTGCTCGCCTATCCGGAACCTCGGCGCGGGTTGACCATCGCTCCCATGCCGGATGATAGGTTCGTTCTGATAGCTCCGCCGGAACACAAATTTGCTCGTCGAGCGAAAGTAAAAGTCACGGAGTTGAAGGGAGAGGACTTCGTGCTTTTTGAGCGCGACGTGCCGACCCGGAAAGCGATGGATCGCATATTTCGCACCAACGGGGTCGAAGTACACAAGGTGGCCGAATTCGACAATATCGAAACCATTAAAAGGGCCGTCGAAGTTGGTTTCGGTCTGGCGATAGTTCCGGAGCCCGCGGTCACCGAAGCAAAGCGGTCCGGCTCTCTCGCGGTGATCCAGCTAGCAGAAAAATATTGGGTCCGGTCGGTTGGTGTGACCTATCGCAGTGACCGCAACCTCTCCCTTGCCGCTAAGAAATTTGTCGAACTCCTTGGCGATCCCGGGCTCCAGAATACAAAGTAGCGGTTTCGAAGTCAGACAACGGCCTTCCGAAACCTTACGATCTTACGTACGAAGACCGGGCAGGTGATTTCTTGATCCACGAAAACGTAGTTACCGATCGGTTTAACGAATTTGAAGGATTCTTAATGAATTGGGATATCACCCGGCGCCACTGCTGCCACATAAGTCATCGGAGTAGTTGGAGCCATCTCGTTGAGCGTGTTTCTCAACTTATCAACAATCCCGTCCGCCTCCATATAGTCGCGGCCGAGCAGCCTGCGAAAGCGCCGATCGCGGACTTCACCTGTCAGTTCCTTTAACACTCCATTGAGCAATGCGGATACTAATTCGGGTGCAAATTGCGATCCGGAATTGCGATGAAGATCATCAACGACATCCTTGGCCGGTCGACGGGCCTTATACGGCCTGTCAGTTGTCATTGCATCGAAGGAATCCGCCAGGTTAACGATTTTTGCAATATACGGAATTTCGCGGTCAACGAGACCGTCCGGATATCCGCGTCCATCGAGCCGTTCGTGATGATACTTGGCCGCGAGAGGAACGTCTGCAAAAGGATGGTGTATTGGCAAAAGGATCTCGTATCCGACCGCCGGATGCTTGTTCAGCTCGGCTGACTCTTTGGCATTTATCCGATACGGGGCGTTAATGATCTTGCGCTCGACCGTAAGTTTTCCGACGTCGTGAAGATACCCGGCAACAGCGGCTCCCTCGGCCTCTTCGCTGGCCCACCCCATCTCACATGCGATGATCTTGGAAAATTTTCCGACCCGGACTGAATGGCCCTCTGTGTATTTATCCTTACAATCAATGGCCGCCGCGAAGGCCTTCACCGTATCGTGATATGTTGAACGCATCTCATCGAACAACTGACGGTTTTCTTCCGCCCTCCGCTCGATCTCAGCCATCAGATTTCGCTGTGTGATCGCCACACCGATATGCCTGCCCATCGCGCAAACGATCTCTTTTTCGTAATGTGAGTACGGTTCCCCCGTAGCTTTTTCACCAAGAAACAGGGCGCCAACGATCTCATCCCTGACAACCAATGGTACAAACAACTCCAGTCGGCGGCACTCGAAGCTTACATCGTAAACCTGAAAGAAAGGCAGCACCTTTGCCTGAGCGATCGCTATAGGATTCAAGCCATTTGCAAGAAATTGCCGTTCGTCCTCTTCAGTAAGAACCAGGCTAAGAGGAAAATCATCGCCAAGCCCGCGAACGGCGAGCATATTCAACTCATGGGCATAACGGGAATATCGAGAAACGGCCCCACGCATTATGCCGAGAGCACCGGAAAGAAGATGCAGCGATGTCCGGATGGTTTCCTGAAAACTGTTTTTGTTCGTGATCTGCTGGCCCAACTCCGCCAGAGCTCCGAATGCGTGAATTAGCTTGTGATCGTGTTCCATTATTCGCTTTTGAGGTGGAAAATAGTGTGTTTCATGCGATCGTCACGTGTTTGGTAAGTCCGAGCATGTCAAAAAGTTCGATGGTGTTCTCGTTCATATCCGAGAAAACTACAGTCGCTCCATTATTTGCAGCCGTATCTATCAATCCAAGAAGAATCGATATACCGATACTATTCACGATCTCGGTCCTGGAGAAATTGACAATTATCTCCTTACAGCCCACCGCAAGGCTTCGACGGCATTCGTGTTCAATAGATTCGCCGCTTAACTTATTTAGATAATCTCCGGCAAATATGACCGACCGCTCGCCGGACGGGTCGATCGAAGCCGCAATTCCAATTTCCATGGCCACTTAAATATCTCTCTTGTAAAGTTTAGATGCTGCGCTCGAAGAAACAACTTGAACAGTATTTCTAACACAAACTATTTAAGAACACAATCCTTATTTTATTAGGTTCAGAAGTAGTTGGCAGCGGTCTTGTCGGGATGCTGGTCATATATGTACTGAACCCTTCCGAATTCGGCCAACAGTGGCGACATTATCTCGACCGCAATATCGTGTGATGCACCGTTCGTGGCTAATATGCCGTTCTGATTTTGTAGCTCAGCGCGGTCGTACCGCATTTCGTTTCCGAATAAGTCAGTGAAACGCCCGCCCGCTTCTTCAAGGATTATTTGCGGGGCACACGTATCCCAGAGTTTTGTTCGCGGACTGGGGTGGATGTAGATATCACAGGTCTGCTCGGCTATCAAGCCGACCTTCAGGCCAACCGATCCACGCCGTACGAGGCTGTCGAAACCGAAGCTCTCGATAATCCTTCCCATTCTCGGGCTCGGATGGTTTCTCGACATTGCCAGTCTAAGCTCGTTTGGAATGGACCTGTCCGAAACTCTGGTCTTCACGGGTTCGCCGCCTTTGCTCACGCTAAAGCATCCGCCATCTTTTACCGCATAAAATAGTACATCGTGAAACGGTAGATAGACCACGCCTAATTGCGGTACGCCTCTTTCGGCGAGCCCGATCTGAACCGCAAAATCGCCGTCGCGTTTAACAAATCCGGCCGTGCCGTCGAGCGGATCGACGATCCACACGCGGTCCGTCGACATACGGCGTTCGGTATCGTCGAACTCTTCTTCGGAGAGGATGGCGTCATCGGGGAATGCCATTGAAAGTTCATTTACGATGATCCGGCTTGCATTTACATCGGCTTCTGTTACCGGCTCAAGATAACGATCCGCCCCCAGTTTCTCGGTGACCGCAAAGTCGGTTGCGTAGAAATCAAGGATCGTCCGCCCAGCCATGAAGGCAACGGCGCGAGCAGTTGAAAGTTCGTTCTCAAGCATCGATTCAATTTATCACGTAACGGGATCGGGAAAGTAGTACTGCAGGGTATCAATGGACCTCTGTATCTTCAGAAATACCGCATTGGGGACAGGTGAGAAAGCGGTGTGCCGGATCGGCCCACTTGGCCAACGCCTTATTCGTAAGATCCGGATTGCGATTTTCAGCCTCGCCCTCTCTGAATGCTCTTGAGAGATGACCGGTATCCTCCTCGACTCTTTGCATATCGCGTTCGCAATGGCGGCAGATCCATCCGAAACCGTTATGATAAAAATCTTTCATCAAATATTGAAAATACGGCGAGCCGTTTAGCCCGCCGTTTTTTGATATTGGGGCGCCCGATTATTCTTCGCCTCTGCGTATAGGTCGCGTCGACGCAGGCTGCCCGAGAAGCCTGACCGGTACAGTGACGGTTTGTCCATTTCGAAACACATCAAAATTAACGGTTTCACCGATCGCCTTTTTGTCGAGCAATCGATATAGGTCGTCAAGATCATTGAGCTTTTGGCCTTCGGCCGAAATAATGATGTCACCCATGCTGCCATCTGCGCCTACACCGCGTAGACCAGCCCGTTCCGCCGTGCCTCCGGTCTGGGTCTGATAGACCATTAATCCGGATTCAACAGGCACACGGTAGCCTCGCTGTCTAAGATCGGCCACGCTGGGCAGTGACGCTCCAAGCCGTGGTCGGCGAACTTCGCCGAACTGAAGTAACTGCGGAACAATCCTTTTCGCCGTATTCACCGGAACCGCAAATCCAACGCCTACCGATCCTCCGGCGGGCGAAAGGATCTGAGAGTTGATACCGATCATCCTTCCAAATTTATCGAGGAGCGGTCCGCCTGAGTTACCAGGATTAATAGATGCGTCTGTCTGGATAGCCGCGTCGATCGGCCTGTTGTTGCGGGCCCTGATCGGCCGCTGCAGCCCGGAGATCACACCTGTGGTAAGTGTCCGGTCGAGGCCGAAGGGGTTACCGATCGCAAGCACCTTTTGACCAACCATGAGTTTGTCAGAATCACCCAGAGGAATGACTGTCATGCCCGCAGGCGGATCGATCTTGATCACGGCCAGATCAGTGTCAGGGTCTCCACCGACAACCGTTGCCGGATAGACTTTGTCACCGCCAAAGCTAACCGTCAGCTTCTGGGCGCCTTCCACGACGTGCCAATTAGTCAGGATATTTCCGTTCGCGTCGATCACAGATCCGGACCCATTGCCCTTGCCTTCCTGTACGTCTCCCCACCAATCTTGTCTAAGGGATGTGGTGTTGATAAATGCGACTCCTGGTGCGGCTGCCCGATAGACGTCAATACTATTCTGCTCATCCGAAACGAGTGACGGATCCGAGATCGGGAGGCCGGCTCCTTCGACGAAAGCGGTAGATGCTCCGCCCTGGGTATTCCATAAGGAACTCATCATATAAAGGAGAGCGGTCGCTCCGACAGCTATCAGAGCAGATGCAAAAGCAAGAAGCAGTATCTGACGTGCCGAGAGATGATAAACAGAATTTCTTGTCATAAATTTAACCTTCCAGCTAACAGCTATCAACGTTTTTGATGCCGCTAAATTCAATTCGCGTTGTTATTCAGTTACGAAAAAAATCGCCCCGATGTTTCGTGAGAAGCATCGGGGCGGTTCTGTTAACATTTCCTGTACTTACATAATGAGGCCCAGTATTTGGCCGGTTAACGCTGCCAATTGATCTATCTGCGAATTAGAAACAAATCCGAACGCCGAAAGCCCTGTAAATAAATGGATCCCCATAAGGCCGATATAGACAGCAAGTGATACCGCCAGTCCGTATCTCGCCAGCGGTCGGCTTCCCCATCTGATCAGCACGATTGCGGCGAGGGCACCTATTGCTACTTTTACGCCGAGGAATGGCCCATTCCCGATTTCAAGAAGACTCGCCATAAGTTGATTCCCTTCAGTCGCGACGCCGCTCCGTACCCAGACGATCGTTAATAGAGCATCGAGCAGGTTCAGGGCGAAAAGTAAAAATGTCGGTGCCAATAGATGCATGTCCTTATGGATCCCCCTTCAAAAAAACTTGTTTAACGTGCCTCTTAAATCATTTTGCCTCCGGACAGGGCCGGAGGCAAGATGACGGAGCGTGTGAATTATCAATGTCACTGACAATATATTTCTAATAGGACCCGATTTCACGAAAAAAATACCCATTGGATCAGATCAATGACTTTTTTGGGCAAAGTCAGATATTTCTTTTAGAGAACGGCGAGAGCTTCTATTAGGTCACGACGGGCACGCGTTCGACTGAGGCTCGGAACAACAGATGTGCGTGGACACACGCAAGTCCGAAGGGCTATTACGATCAAGAATGCACGGCCCTTCTAATTTGCGTGAACAAGGAATTCTGGCGTGATTATCAGCGGAGAAAAGAATCCGGCCGCAGTATTAAACAGTCTGAGTCTCGCCTGCTTGCGCACATTTGCCAGGTGTCCAAAGTTCCACGTTACAAGGTAATCGACCTTATAAAAGGACGCGACTGCAACATGAACGGCATCTGCTATGTATTTTCTATGAAATATACCCCGCTCAACATAGCCTTCCGCAAGGATCGCTACCTCCTCGGAAAGCTCTAACTGTTCAAGCGGCTTGATTAGGTTTAGGTAGCTGCTCCGATGCGGTTCAGGTGTCCTCTCGAGTTCGCGTTGCACAAGCATTGAGCTAAAGGCCTGATATTCGCATAGCTCATGTTCCCACCAACGAATGGTAAGGTCACGGCGGAAAGGTTCGCCGTTATCCAGATATGCTCCGATCACGGACGTCTCCAGATAAATGCTCAACTTCATTAGTTAATTCTAGTCTTTTTCGGGTTGGACCGGAACGAAGGTGACGCGGGAATTTTTGAAATCGAAGGTAAGTCGATAATTTTTAAGGAAATTTCCACCGAGGATCCCGGCTTGTTCGAAACCGGAAGCTTCGTTGATTAATCGCAGGTCCAAAGCGACCGCCATGATGTCTTTGCGAGAATGGCTCCCAAATGTGACCCGCGGAAGCAAGAATGACGAAACATCATCAGTTATGCCGGCGGAACCTATAACACGCATACGCCCACTAATCTCGAACCCGCTCACGGTGTCTATCCTAGCCACTTCATCTGAAATAACCGACACGCTGGCGCCAGTGTCAACTATAAAATTAAGCGGCATCTCGACGCCCTCGATCTGAACTTCGCCGCTAAGGAAACCGCTC
>JBGTBC010000333.1:0-8924 GCA_041749555.1 Pyrinomonadaceae bacterium
GATATTGATTAACCGAACACTTTGTTCGTGTGAAACAACGACTACTCCTGACATAACTGTTTAAGATGTTAAGCGCGTGATGGAATACGCGGCCTCAGCTCAGTATACGAATCGGTAAAGCCACTTTTTGGCAAATGTCAAGCCTTTTGAATCAGTACGCGAAGTGAAATGCGATCTTTGAATAGATGCTGGACGCGGAAACCGATAATCTTCACCGCCCGGTCATGCTTCGGGAGATCCTTGAGGTCTTCGGGCCGAAAATGGGCGGCATCCTTATCGACGCGACCCTTGGGCTTGGAGGCCATTCCGCTGCAATTCTCGACGCTTTCTCCGATATTTCGCTAATCGGTATTGACCAGGACTCGAAAGCCATTGCTATTGCCAGGGAAAAGTTAAGGGGTTTTGACGAAAGGGTACAGATCTTTGAAGGAAATTTTTCGCAGATATCCCGGATCGCCGCACAGGCAGGTGCCGTTGAGGTTAGCGGGATACTTGCCGATCTCGGGGTTTCTTCGATCCAGCTGGATACCCCGGCCCGAGGATTCAGTTTTCGGTTCGATTCTCCTCTCGACATGAGAATGAACCCGGGATCCGGAGGCCCGACGGCGGCCGAGTTGCTGAAAACGCTCGATCAGGATGAACTCGCAAACCTTATCTATAAGTATGGCGAGGAAAGGGCTTCGCGAAAGATCGCGAAATGGATCGTCGAAAAGCGTGAGATTGGACAACCGATCGAGACCACATTCCAGCTCGCCGAACTAGTACGGCGAGCGGTGCCGAGAAAGCCGAAGGACAAGATCGATCCGGCTACCCGAACTTTTCAGGCTTTAAGGATCGCGGTGAACGATGAGCTAGAGATCCTGGAAAAGTTTATTTCGGACGCAGTAGATCTTTTGAAAATTGACGGAGTGCTCGCGATCATTACCTTCCATTCCCTGGAAGACAGGATCGTGAAACATGCGTTCCAAAAACTGGCAGGGAAATGTCAATGTCCGCCACGAATTCCGCAATGTGTGTGCGGAGCAGCCAAAAAAGTCGAGGTGATGACCCGAAAGCCGATCGTCGCCACCGAAGCCGAGAATATTGAAAACCCACGTGCCCGAAGCGCAAAGCTTAGGGCTTGCCGAAAATTGAATAAGCCATTGCCCGGCGATAAACCTTTGAAATATGCAAAAGAAAAATACAGTCAAACGCATCCAGCTCAAGACCGATAAAAGTGAACCTTCAAAAAGGGTAAGTTCGTTGGTTGCAGCCACTGCTTGTGGGTTGATCCTGATAAGCGGATTTTTCTTTGCCGCCCGGCAACATTTTTCTTCCATGGAATACGGGATCAAGAATTCAAGGCTCCGCAAACAAGCTGACGATCTAAGGGCCGAAAAGCAAAGGCTTTTATATACACGTGAGGTCGCCATTTCGCCCAATGAAATAAAGAAAGCGGCCAAGAAAGCAGGCATGTATGACAGCCAGCCACAGACCGCTCCGGTTGTCGAAATGGCATCGGTCAAACGAGAGAATAAGCCCTCTGCGACTCAGGAGTCCAAACCTACCATTATTAAGGCGGGATCCGCCGCTCGGGTAGCTCCGCGTGTTGAGCGAACTCTTCAGGTCATTGCCCGGAATGAGAAGCCGCAAAAATGACCCGCTTTCAAGTAGACGGATCTAAAAGACGTTATTAACTTTGACCTGTTCACTGCATATTAGCGATGAAACCACCCAAGAAAGCCAAAAAGAAAAACCTTAAGCAAGTCGCCTTTACTAGATTTATGTTCGTGGTGGCTTTTTTTGTTTTGTGGATGGGCGGAATAAGCGTTCGCCTTGTGCACCTGCAGGTAACGCAGCATGAATGGCACAAGGAGCAATCGCAGCGTCGACGCGAAAATGTGCATAGGACACAAATGCTTCGAGGGACTATCTACGACCGTAACCAACGGGCCCTCGCGATGAGCGTTCGGGTCAGAACGCTCTTTGCGGATCCGAAAGAGATCGCGGACCCCGAGACCACCGGGATAGCTGTTGCAAAGGCTTTGGGCCTCGATGCTCGACAGGTGGTCGAGCAGATCAAGGTGGCAAAAGCCGCGAATCGCAGATTTCTCCCACTTGCAAGAAAACTCGACGAAGATGTCGTTTTGAAGGTAAATAAGGCGCTCGATGACGGCGACATCAAAAAATCGGATCTTCCTAATTTTGCCGGTCTCCATTGGGTCGACGATCAGAAGAGGAAGTATCCCTACGAATCACTTGCCGCGCAGGTGATCGGGTTCACCAACTCCGAAGAAGAGGGGCGGGCAGGTGTCGAACAATCCCAGGATGAGATCCTGAAGGGTGCGGTTATTAACAATTTGCAGACACGCGACAGGCTCGGCCGTGTCTATGATGAAACCACGCCCGAGCGAGACCAGCCGAGTGATGTTGTTCTTACGATCGATGCGGGAATGCAATACGTAATGGACGAGGCACTTGAAAGAGGCGTTCGTGCGTCCAACGCAAAGGCAGGAATGGCTGTAGCCCTTAGTGTGAAAACGGGGGAGATCCTGGCGATGTCGAATTATCCGACGTATAACCCAAATACCATCGTCGAATCGGCATCAGAACATATCTCTAACAAAACGATCCAGACTGTTTATTCCCCGGGTTCTGCTTTCAAGATCGTGGCTTATGGATCAGGTCTAGAGAAGAACCTCTTTTCGCCCGATGACGAGATCGACAGCGGGAACGGCACGATCTCGGTGGGAAAACGAATATTTCGAGACGGACATCCGGTCGGGCGTGTCTCGTATGTAGAGGCAATGGCCCGATCCAGCAACGTCTGTGCCATCAAAACAGGCCTTCGAGTCGGCAAAGATGATTTTTTCAGCATGATCAAAAAGTTCGGATTCGGAGCCCGCACCGGCGTCGAACTCCCGGCCGAAACTGTTGGGCTGGTGAGGGCCCCTGATCGTTGGTTTGGCGACTCATTGGCCTCAATGTCGATAGGCTATGAAATTAGTGTAACTGCGTTGCAAATGGCAAGTGCTTTTGCGACGATAGCTAACAACGGAGTTCGAATCCAGCCACATATTATCAAAGAAATTCGGACCACTAATGAAGAGTCCAGAGTGGTGACACAACCTAAGCAAACTCAGATACTTACGGCAGAAACTGCACGGGGACTGCGGAAGATGCTTCAGCAGGTGGTGTTAACCGGAACCGGCCGCCGCGCCCAGCTTAATGGTTATTCCGCAGCCGGAAAAACGGGCACGGCGTGGAAGGTAAATCCTAAAACCAGAGCGGTCGATCCGAGCATGTATGTTTCTTCGTTTATAGGCATGGCACCTGCCAACGACCCTGAGATCGTTATCGCCGTGATCATGGATGAGCCGAGGGGCGGTGCCCGAGATGGTGGTGTTGTATCGGCCCCTGTTTTTAAAGAGGCCGCCCAACAGATGTTGGAAACAATGAAGATCCCGAAGGATGCCCCGCAGAAACCAGAATCGCCGATCGCGGAGATCATCCCGGAAACTCCTCAAGCCGTGGCCCCAAATGATAAAACAGTCAGCAAAAACAATGCGACGGAATCGAAACCGAGCCAGGCAGAGAAACCAGTGGAAACCAAAGAGAAACCCAAAGTGCCGGTGAAGAAACCCGTTACCAGGAAAGGAAATGAAGAAGAGAAGTCGCCTGCGGAGCGGCCGAGACAGGTCAAATCAGGGACGGATAAAACAAAACTTGAAACTTGAAGCTGCGATCTCTTATATGAATGCGGACGCCACTGCAACTGACCCCGCTTTGCGAAAATGCGAAGTGGGTTCTTTTGCTATCGACTCCCGTGAGGTACAAAAAGGAGATGTTTTCTTCGCACTTTCGCAGCCGGAATATCAAAATAACGGTTTTAACGGTGAATTTGAAGATTCGACGACGTACGTCAGATCAGCACTTGAAAGAGGGGCGGTCGCTTTTGTAGCACGAAAAGACAGATTTTTAGAACATCAGTTGGAGATGTTCCGTGACCGTGCGATCTTCGTCGACGACGCAATAGCTGCACTTCAGAGCCTGGCTCACGGCGTTTACCTTCAGTGGAATAAACCGGTCGTAGCGATCACGGGCAGTGCCGGGAAAACTACTGCGAAGGAACTTACGGCTCATGTGCTTTCCGCGGGCGGCCTTAAGGTCCTTCGCAATATTAAAAACTACAATAACGGTCTTGGCCTTCCTCTTACGGTCCTTAACCTGGCCTCCGACAACAGTTATGATGCCGCGGTGCTCGAGATGGGAATGTCCACGCCGATGCACGAGATCCGACGGCTGTGCGAGATCACTCCGCCCGATATTTCCGTTGTGTTGAACGTACTGCCGGTCCATGTCGAACACCTCGGATCGATCGAAAATGTAGCGAAAGCAAAGGCGGAGATCGTTGAAGGAATGAAGACGGGCGGAACCGCCGTACTTAATGCGGACGATCCGCGAGCCGCTGCAATGCGGGATCTCAGTCGAGGCAAAACGATCACTTTTGGCATTGATAAACCGGCAGATGTTGTTGCAGAAAACATCGACGTTAATGAAATGGGAGCCACCAAATTCGAATTGAAGTGGGCAGGTGCATCATCGGTTGTTAATTTCCCCCTAAATGGCAGGCACAACATTTCCAACGCTCTGGCTGCGGCGTCTGTTGGCGTCACGTTCGGGATGAATGTCGACGATATCGCCAATGCCCTTAGCACGGTGGAAGCTCCGAAACAGCGGGGCGTGGTACTTGATTTTCGCCAGGGTTTTTCCGTCATAGACGATTCGTACAACTCAAACCCGACAGCACTGTTATCTATGGTTGATACTATGGTTGTTCGCCGCCGGGCGGCTCGACGGATCGTAGTTGCCGGCGAGATGCTCGAACTTGGCCCGGACGAGATCCTGATCCACAGGGAGATAGGGCAGCGTATAGCACGGAGCGGAGTGGACAAGTTGATCGGAGTTCGGGGCCTCGGAAAAGAGTTGGTAGCGGGTGCGATCGAGGCGGGCCTTGCGGATTCGCATTTTGTTGAAAATTCAGAAGAAGCCGCCGAGCTCATTTCGTCCATCGTGCGGGAAGGCGATATTGTGCTTGTAAAAGGCTCGAGGGGCGTCAAAACAGAAAAGGTTATTGAACGATTGCTGGAAAACTTTGAATTGGAGGGCAAGGTTGCGCGGCGAAACTAGATGCTCTATTACTTTTTATACCAATTCGTTTATCAGCAGTATGGACGCTTTAGCGAGTCCTATTTCTTCAAGGGACTCAACGTAATCCAATACGTTACTTTCAGAACGGCAATGGCAGCGATAACGGCCTTATTGATATCGCTTTTATTGGGCGGAAAGGTGATCAGAAAACTCGCTCACCTGAAATTCGGCCAGGAGATCCGGGAAGAAGGGCCGGCCTCGCATCAGGAAAAGCGCGGTACTCCGACCATGGGCGGCGTGCTGATCATCGGATCCGTCTTCCTATCAACCATCCTTTGGGCCCGACCGGATAGCCTTTACTTGTGGATCGCTCTCGGGGCCACCGTGCTATTTGCCGCTATCGGTTTTGCCGACGATTATATCAAGATCGTGAAGAAGCGGAGTCTCGGCCTGACTGGCAAGCAGAAACTCGCGGGCCAACTGGTGACAGCTTTACTGGTATGGGGAGTCTTGTGGGCATGGGGAAATTATCCGTGGAACATCAGTATTCCGTTTTTTAAAGCAACAGCAGAAGTTGCAGGTGTTAGCTACGTCGGCCCGATAATCTATTTTTTCTTCATTGCTTTTATCTTATTGGGATCGTCGAACGCGGTTAATCTCACCGATGGCCTCGACGGTCTGGCCATAAGTGTCACGTTTATTGCAATGTCGGCATTGACCGGCCTGACATATCTCGCAAGCGATGCACGTTGGGCAGAAAGGCTTGATATTACTCACAACCCGGCATCCGCGGAACTCACGGTTTTTTGCGGGGCCATGGTCGGAGCGAGCCTGGGGTTCCTATGGTATAACTCCCCGCCGGCAGAGGTCTTTATGGGAGATGTTGGGTCTCTTGCCATCGGCGGTGCGTTGGGAACTGTTGCGATATTGACCAAGCAGGAGTTTCTGTTGCCGTTTATCGGTGGAGTATTTATCCTGGAGGCATTATCCGTAATGCTCCAGGTTTCGGTTTTCAAATTGACCAAAAGGGGCGGAAATCCGGGCCGCCGCGTTTTCAAAATGACTCCGCTCCACCATCATTTTGAGATCACGGGCTGGAAAGAGCCCAAGATCGTTTTTCGGTTCGTGATCATAGCGGTGCTTTTTGCTCTGCTTAGTTTAACTACCCTCAAACTAAGGTAGTTTGTCTTGATGTCCGGGGATTATGGAATTACGTGGCCGAAAAACACTTGTACTTGGTGCCGGAAGATCGGGGGTCGAAGCTTCCAAATTTCTGGCCGATCGAGGAGCGGTTGTCGCTCTCCACGACAAGCTGGATCTAGATAAGTGGACTGAAGCTGCTCGCTCTTTGAAATTGTCACACGGGGTCGGCCTGCTTACCGGGCAAATCCCGTCCTGGCTATTGGATCAGATCGACCTTGTAGTCATTTCACCGGGCGTGCCTACAAACTCGATCCCGGCGCGCTATGTGGACCGCAAGGATGGCGAGGTGATCGGTGAGGTCGAACTTGCCTATCGATTTCTCAAGGGGCGAGTTGTCGGCATAACGGGTTCAAACGGCAAAACCACGACAACCGCTCTTCTCGGGGAACTGCTCAAAAACTCCGGAATCAGCACACAGGTCGGGGGGAACATCGGAACACCGCTGCTTAGCCTGGCCGGATCTTCAACTGAGGAAGGCTGGACCGTGGTCGAGCTTTCCAGTTTCCAGTTAGAGACGATCAAGCAATTTAGAGCAAATGTCGCCATTTGCCTTAACGTTACGCCAAATCATCTCGACCGGTATGAATCGTTTCAGGATTACGCCGCCGCAAAACATCGGATCTTTCTAAACCAAACGGACGAAGACGTGGCGATCCTTAACGCCGACGATGAGATCACTGCCTCGTGGGCAAATGGACTGAAGGGAAATGTGGTGCTATTCAGTGTTCGGACGGAGCTTGAAGAAGGACTCTTTTTACGTGGCGACGAAATAGTTTGCAAGGCAAACGGCAAGGAAATGGTTTTAATGGACCGCAATGAGATCTTCTTAAAGGGAATGCACAATGTCGAGAACGTGCTCGCTGCCGTTGCCGCCGGTTTGGCTTGCGGGGCCTCGCCTGAATCCATGCGTGACACAGTCAGGAGTTTCAAGGGCGTGGAGCATCGGATGGAATTTGTCGCCCGGGTAGATGGCATCGACTTTTACAACGATTCGAAAGCCACATCGGTTGACGCCACCGTTAAGGCATTGGCGGCGTTGGGTGAAGGCACCGGCAAGATCGTCCTGATTCTCGGAGGCCGTGGGAAAAATGCACCGTATTCACCGCTAACGCACCTGATCGAACGCTCGGTCCGAAGGCTGATCGTTATTGGCGAAGATGCGGACAATATCGTTTCCCAGTTGGCAGGTTCAACCGAGATCGTTCGGGCGGAGACGGTGCCGGCAGCTGTCGAACGAGCTTTTGAAGCAGCTGAGAGCGGCGACAGCGTTTTGCTGGCACCTGCATGTGCGAGTTTTGATATGTTTCGCAGTTACGAAGAGAGGGGCGAGGTTTTTAAAGCGGCTGTAGCCGGTTTGATGAACAAGGCACAGACAGTTTGACGTTGAGATGACCAAAGAGAATCGCATTGACTGGCTAATGTTTGGGATCACCGCGGCCCTTGCTGTTTTCGGGACGATGATGGTCTATAGCGCGTCAGCCATAATTTCCCTACAGGAATCCAACAATGAGAGCCAGTACACTTATTTTTATAAACAGGTAGCGTTCACCATTGTTGGCCTGCTTGCAATGGTAATCGTGAGTCAGATCGATTATCACATCTTTCAGCGTCCCATCGTTGTCTACTCGATTTTAGCCGTCACAGTCATCCTCTTGTTTGCTGTATTTGCGTTTCCGCCGGTTAACGGCGCACAGCGATGGATCAGGGTTGCCGGCTTTTCCTTTCAGCCATCCGAACTGGCTAAGATCGCGTTACCCGTGTATCTCGCATACCTGCTCACAAAGAACGAAGAAAAGATCGGGGATCTAAAGAGAACGGTAATTCCCTGCATCGCCGGTCTTGCCGTGCTCGGAGGCCTGGTACTCGCTGAAAAGGACCTGGGCACAACGATCGTGCTCTGTGCAGTATTTTCCGCTGTTTATTTTGCGGCCGGGGCACGTCTGATGCATATCGGTTCGGTTGCGGCTGCCCTTGTGTTGATCGGGGCGGGAGCCATATTTTTCGCCCCATGGCGGGTCGCTCGAATGATGGCGTTTCTCGATCCGTATAAATATGCGAGCGACGAAGGGTATCAAGTCGTTCAATCTCTATTCGCGATAGGTTCGGGTGGTGTCTTTGGGGAAGGGTTTGCTAAGGGGCAGCAAAAGCTTTTCTACCTGCCTTATCCCTATTCCGATTTCATTTTTTCCGTCGTAGGTGAGGAATTCGGGCTGATCGGTACACTGGCGGTGGTATCGGCTTTTGGGGTGATCCTATGGCGTGGAGCTCGGGCCGCCGTATTGTCTCCTGATCGGTTCGGCACGCTGCTTTCGATCGGTATTGTTACAGGCCTAATCGTTCAGGCACTTTTTAACATAAGTGTGGTGATCTCTATCTTGCCCGCAAAGGGAATACCGCTTCCGTTTATTTCTTATGGCGGGTCGTCGGTTGTTGTTAGTCTGGTGGGGATCGGTATTTTGTTGAATATTTCCAAATTTTCCGGCCGCCAGCTAAAAGCTCCGGTCAAGAGACCGGAAAGTGCCTATGGACGAAGAAGCCGGTCTGCGGCTTGAGGACGGCCAATGAAGATATTGATTGCGGCCGGCGGAACC
>JBGTBC010000334.1:0-11212 GCA_041749555.1 Pyrinomonadaceae bacterium
ATTTTCTGTCGAACACCTGATCTCGATCCGGTTCATTCGTAATTCTCTAAAGGCATAGTTTATCAGGAGGCGGCAAGACCTCGAAATGATGCCGCGGCCCTCGTACGATCTATCGATCCAATAGCCGATCTCCGTACTACCGGCAGCATGGTCAAAGTTGTTGAAGCCGATTGAACCTATCAGTTCATTTCCCTCGAAAATACCGAAGCCCTGCGACGTCATTTCCTCTGCTGCCTTGATGCTCCGGGCAATAAAATCCTTTGCATCATCGAGCGAATAATCCGGCACCATCCAGTACATGTATTCGCGCAGGTGGTCGTAATTCGCCATCACGCCCTTAAATACGGATTCAGCGTCTTCGGGACGGACCTGTCGCAGGGTGAATCCGTCCTCGACCTCAAATGTGATCACCGCCCCATCGTCCATTGATAAAGCTCGACATAATTACGGGCCGCGTTTTCCCAGGAATTGTCCACCGCCATTCCGTTCCGCTGGATCTGCTTCCACGTCGGTTTGTCCTCATAGGCAAAACGGGCTTCGTATATCTTCTCGAGGAGTTTATCGGCCCGAAACTGCTTGAACTTAAATCCGTTGCCTTGCCTGTTTACTGCATCCCAGTTCTCGACCGTATCGTCAAGCCCGCCTACTGCCCTGACTATCGGCACAGTGCCGTATCGCAATGAATACATCTGATTCAATCCGCATGGTTCGAATTTCGAAGGCATAAGGAAAATGTCCGCCCCGGCCTCGATCAGATGAGCCAGCCGTTCATTGTAGCCGATAAAAACACCGACTCGCGAAGGTGCATAGTCACGAAGCGCCTGCAAAAACAGCTCTGACTCTTTCTCGCCAGACCCAAGCGCGATAAAAAAGGCGCCCGCCGCTAAAATATCGCCCGCTCCCTGGCGGATCAATTCGACACCTTTTTGGGTCGTAAGCCTGGTCACGCAGGCAAAGATCGGGCGGTCGAGTTCCTGAGGCAGACTAAATTGATCGAGCAGGGCACGTTTACATTCCAATTTTCCGGAGAGGTCGTTTATGGAAAAATGTGCGGGCAATTCGACATCGGTTTCAGGGTTCCACACCTCGTAATCAACACCGTTCGTGATCCCGATCAGGCGGTTCGAACGTTGGCGCGTTAGCCAATCGAGGCCATAGCCGAATTCGCCGGTCTGTATCTCGTGTGCGTAGCGTTTTGAGACGGTCGAAAGCGTGTCAGACACTTCAAGTCCTGCCTTCATCGCAGAAGCGTAACCATCAAAAGTAAAGGCATGTCGGGCGAACTCAGAAGTAAAACCTAAGGCGGGCAATTCGCTTAAGCCGAAACCGCCTTGGTATGCCATGTTATGGATCGAAAAGACCGTTTTCGTGCCTTGCCAAAACGGCTCATAGCGGCGTTTCGCCGCTACCTCGACCGCTGCAAAACCGCAATGCCAATCGTTTAAATGAACGATATCCGGTGCAGCCCCGATCCTTTCCAACAACGCCAATGCGGCATGGTTAAAAAACGCAAATCTCTCGTAATCTTCGGTGTAACCGTATATCGAATCACGGTGAAATAGGGAGGGAGCGTCGATAAGAAAAGTCGGTGACCCGTTCGCCTCGCTGTAGAAAGCCTTCGCGTGATATTGGTGGCCCCGCCACTTGACCCACAGATCGTCGATCGCCAAGTTCCATAAATATTCGCCCTTGGTTTGCAAATAGCAGGGCGTGATAAGCAATGAATCGACCCCTATCCGCTTTAGGGCCTTCGGCAAGGCACCAGCAACGTCGCCCAGTCCGCCTGTTTTTGAATATGGAACTGCCTCAGCAGAAATTACAGCAACGCGCATAAATAAAAAAGTTGTCGGTTGTCAGCCATCAGTTGTCAGAAAAATCCGAAAACTGACCGCTGACAACCGACAACTGACAACCAATAACCGACTAGGTCTGCATCGACGCCAGGAATTCCGCGTTTGTCTTTGTCTTCGACAGCCTTTCGAGCACGACTTCCATTTGCTCAACCGGCGAAAGCGGATTGAGGACGCGGCGCATTACCCAGATTCGCTTGAGGTCCTCAGGGCTGATAAGCAACTCCTCTTTTCGCGTACCGGATCGCTGAAGATCGATCGACGGGAATAGACGCTTGTCGGATAGCTTTCGGTCGAGATGGATCTCAGAGTTACCTGTTCCCTTGAATTCCTCAAAAATAACGTCATCCATTCGCGAACCGGTATCGATCAAGGCTGTTGCGATGATTGTGAGGCTGCCGCCTTCTTCGATATTACGGGCAGCCCCGAAGAATCTCTTAGGCCTTTGCAAAGCGTTTGAATCAATTCCACCCGAAAGGATCTTGCCTGATGGCGGCACCACGGCATTATGAGCACGTGCCAGACGCGTAATCGAATCGAGCAGGATCACGACGTCCCGCTTGTGTTCAACGAGCCTTTTTGCCTTTTCGATGACCATATCGGCAACCTGCACATGCCGGGTTGGCGGTTCGTCAAAGGTCGATGAGATCACCTCGCCGCGAACAGACCGCTGCATGTCAGTGACTTCCTCGGGACGCTCATCAATGAGAAGAACGATCAGCGTAACTTCCGGATGATTCTCAGTTACCGAATTCGCGATCGTCTGAAGAAGCATCGTCTTACCTGTACGCGGCGGTGCGACTATCAAAGCACGCTGTCCTTTGCCGATCGGGGTCACAAGGTCTATTACCCGAGCTGAGATCTTATCGGGGTCCTTCTCGATCTCCATCGTTAGCTGCTCGTCCGGATAAAGCGGCGTCAGATTGTCAAAGAATATCTTTTCGCGCGACTGCTCAGGGGCCTCAAAATTGATCGCCTCGACCTTGATCAACGCAAAATATCGTTCGCCTTCCTTTGGCGGCCTTATCTGGCCAGAAACTGTATCGCCGGTCCGAAGGTCAAACTTTCGTATTTGCGATGGGCTGACGTATATGTCGTCGGGCCCTGGAAGATAGTTGTATTCCGGGGCTCTTAAGAAACCAAACCCGTCCGGCAGCGTCTCGAGAACACCCTCCGAAAAAATGAGCCCGCTTTTTTCTGTCTGCGTTGCAAGGACCTTAAATATCAGTTCTTGCTTACGTAATCCCGTCGCACCCTCGATACCCATCTCCTTGGCGATATGAGTAAGCTCGCTGATGGACATATCCTTGAGGCCCGCTAGATTCAGCATAGTATCTTCAGATACAGCCGTTCCCTGGTTCTTCTTCTCATCGCCGTCCGGCGTTTCAGAGCCGTCGACAACGGTGACAGCTGCTATCTCATCGGCGGGTTTAGAGGCTTTGGGCCTTCGCGCTTGTGTAGTTTTGGTAGCCATTTGTTAGAGAGGATCGATAATTGGTATTGATATGTTCTTCACCTTTTTAGGGTTTACACTCAGTTTTCTCGCGACCAAACGCGTATATAAGGGCCGGTATTATGTAATTATAAGCGGAGAAAATTGTATGGTCTGTATGTAGTGATACTTAAGAAATAAGCACTAACCCTTCTGCACGGACCCTGAAATAAAGGGAAGAGTAATTATGACAGCAGTCCGTGTTAAAAATCAAATGAAATTTACATTAATTTATTGCGGCAGCAATTGCGGACCATAACTGCTCACGGCCGATGCCGGTTTGGGCAGAAAAAGCGATGATCGGAGTATCGGCAAAAACTTCGCGCGCCGTCGCAAGCGACTTTTGCATTTCGTTCTTAGAAAGTTTATCTGCTTTTGTTGCGACGATAATAAGAGGCTTGCCGTTGAAAACAAGCCACTCATTTAATTGAACATCCAGCGGCGAAGGCTTGTGCCGCGAGTCGATCAGTTGAACGCACAACGCAAGTTCGTCGCGCTGAGCCAAATACTCCTCGGCCATTTTTCCCCAATCCGCTCTCATTATCTTGGAAACTTTCGCGTACCCGTATCCGGGCAGGTCGGCAAAATAAAATGACCCGTTGATGAGGAAAAAATTGATGCTCTGGGTCCGGCCGGGCGTATTGGACGTACGGGCCAGCCCTTTTCTCATCAATAGCGAATTTATGAGAGAAGATTTACCGACATTGGAGCGGCCCAGGAACGCAATTTCAGGCAGTCCGTCCGCAACCCAGTGTTCCTTTGAGAATGAACTACGGACAAATTCCGCCGAGGTGACCTTCATTCTAAAGTTGCCGTTATCTCCGTGCCGGCATCCGGCCCCCAAACCTGCGGTGCGTCGATCTTTTCGTGAGCAACGGTGCTCTCAAGGGCAAATTTCAGGACCTCGTCGATCGTATCGACAAGGTGGATCGTAAGGTCATCCCTTACTTCTTCGGGAATATCCGCCAGGTCTTTTTCATTCTCCTTTGAGAGGATCAAGGTCTTAACACCGAATCTGTGTGCCGCAAGCAGCTTTTCCTTTACCCCGCCGATCGGCAATATTTTGCCTCGAAGTGTTATTTCGCCGGTCATCGCAACGTCATGCCTTGCCGGCCTGCGGGTCAGGGCCGAAACCATTGCAGTAGCCATAGTGATACCGGCACTCGGACCGTCTTTCGGAATGGCACCTTCAGGAACATGTATATGAAGATCCTTTTCACGAAAATCTGTAGGATCGATCCCCAGATCCTCCGCTCGTGTACGAACACACGTCAATGCCGCTTTGGCCGATTCCTGCATCACTTCGCCGAGTTTCCCCGTGAGAGTGACCTCGCCCTTCCCTTTTACAAGAGTTGCCTCGACCTGCAGCATGTCGCCGCCGACCTCGGTCCAGGCAAGTCCGTTAACAAGTCCGATCTCGCTCTTACGGGCAATGTCCTGCTTCCGGAACCGAATTGTGCCAAGAAGCTCCTGCACCTTCTCTGCATCGACGACGATACGAAAATCGCTCTTGTCGTCGGTTGAAACATATTTTCGCGCGATCTTTCTCAGGCAAGAGCCAATTTCACGTTCCAGATTTCGAACGCCGGCTTCACGAGTATAGTGACGGATCGTTTCGAGAATTCCCTGATCCGTAAATACGACGCTCTCGCAGTTTAGGCCGCTATTCTCACACTGCTTGGGAATAAGGTGCTGCTTTGCGATCTCCAGTTTTTCCTTCTCCGTATAGCCCGACAGATTCAGGATCTCCAGGCGGTCCTGCAGCGCAGCGGGAATTGTGTGAAGCACATTCGCCGTGGCAATAAAGAACACGTGAGAGAGGTCGTAATCGACATCCAAATAGTGATCGCGGAAAGTATTGTTCTGTTCAGGATCCAGCACTTCGAGAAGTGCGGCACTTGGATCACCGCGGTAATCGCGGCCGAGCTTATCAACCTCGTCGAGCAAGATCACGGGATTTACGGTACCGGCCCGCTTCATCAACTGAATTATCTGCCCAGGCATTGACCCGATATACGTCCTGCGATGACCCCTTATTTCGGCTTCGTCGTGAACGCCGCCTAAGGCGAGCCTTACAAATTCTCGTCCCGTTGCATTTGCAATAGATTTTCCGAGCGATGTTTTACCGACGCCGGGAGCCCCGACAAAACAGAGGATCGTGCCCTTTGGGTTTTTGACGAGCTGACGAACTGCCAGAAATTCAAGTATGCGTTCTTTGATCTTCTCGAGGCCGTAATGGTCTTCGTTAAGGGTCTTCTCGGCCTGCGAAAGGTCCTCGATCTCGTCCGAGCGAGATTGCCACGGCATACTTATAAGCCAGTCGAGGTATGTGCGGGCGACGGTTCCCTCCGCGGACATTGGCGGCATTGCTTCGAGCCGGGAAAACTCGACCATTGCCTTATCCAGCGCCTCTTCGGTCATCCCCGCTTCCTCGATCCGGCGTTTCAGGTCATCAAGTTCCGCCTTTTCATCTTTTCGGCCAAGCTCTTTATGGATGGCCTTGATCTGTTCATTCAAATAGTATTCGCGCTGATGCTTATCCATCTGCTTTTTGGTGCGGGAATGGATATTTCGGTCAAGTTGGCGCTTCTCGATCTCAGCCTCAAGGACCTCAACGAGTTTCTGCAAACGGTCCTGAACTGAGGCCGTTTCGAGAAGCGCTTGTTTTTCCTCAACTCCGATCCTGAGATGTGATGACATCGAATCAGCGATCTGGGCGGCCGAGACGCCGCGAAGACTGGCATGAAGAGCGTCAGTATATGCATCGGGCGAGACACGCAGGAATTGCTCCACAAGCGCGTGGATCTTTTGCAGCAGCCCGTCCGTACGAAATCCCGATTCATCGGTCGAGCCGACCTTACGGACATGAGCAAAAAACATTCCGTCGGCGTCCTGCTCAACACGAACCGAACGCCCGCGTTCGCGTCCCTCCACGACAACCTTGATCTGTCCGTTGTCCTGCCGCTGGGCCTGCAGAATGCGCCCGAGCGTTCCCACCTGGTAGATCTGGTCCGCATTCGGATCATCGATGGTCGCATCATGCTGAGTAGCAAGAAAGATCTGGCGTTCACCGGCCATTGCCTGCTCAAGGGCCATTACTGAACTAGGACGGCCGATCTTAAAGGCGACTTTTGTGAACGGAAAAATGACAACGTCGCGGATGGGTACCATCGGAAAACGTTCAATATCCGAAGGCATTTGGTCTGTAAATTCTTGCATACTTCGGTGGAAAACTCGGCAAACTTCGAAAAAACTGGGTCGAATTATTCGGGATTAACTATATTTACGCAAAACACGGCCGTAAAAGCAATAGGTATACTGTTCAAATCAAAAATAAATTGCCTGCCAATTTATGCCATTAGTAAAGGCCTATTACGTCCTGGTTTTTATAAATTCAGGAAAAAGAGGATTCGCCTGAGAGTAAAGCCACAAGAACCGCTCTTTGGGACCGCAATTTAGATCGATGGACTTTTGGTTGTTAAAGGAGGCTCAAGCCGCTTCTTCGGTTCGGGTCATTATTTCAAAGACTGGAGCCTTTCTTTCGATCATCTCCCGCGTGACAAGTATTTCTTTAACTTTCTTCTCGGACGGCAGATGATACATTGATTCCAGGAGAATTTCTTCGAGGATCATCATGAGGCCGCGGGCTCCTACCTTGCGTTTGTGGGCTTCGTGGGCGATCGCCGTGAGAGCTCCGTCGGTAAATTTGAGCGATATGTTGTCGAATTCGAATTTACGCTGATACTGCTTGATAAGCGCATTTTTGGGTTCGGTTAGGATCGTGACCAGGGCGGCCTCGTCCAATTCGCGAAGCACGCCGATGACCGGCAGGCGGCCAACGAATTCCGGTATAAGGCCGTAGTGGATGAGATCCTCGGGCTCTAGTTTGTTGATCGAATCAATGTGACGCTGCTTATTCGTTTTGACGTCTGCCTGAAATCCCAGCGACTTATTACGAAAGCGCTTCTCGATGACCTTTTCGAGGCCGATAAAAGCCCCACCGCAAATAAACAAAATATTTGATGTATCCAATTGCTGAAAATCCTGCTGCGGATGCTTTCGACCGCCGCTAGCAGGAATATTTGCGATGGTGCCCTCGAGGATCTTCAGCAACGCCTGCTGCACGCCCTCGCCCGATACGTCACGTGTGATCGAAGGATTGTCGTCCTTGCGGCAGATCTTGTCGATCTCGTCGATATAGATAATCCCCTGCTGCGCCTTTTCGATCTCTCCGCCGGCGGATTGGAGCAACCGGAGAAGAATATTTTCAACGTCCTCACCGACATATCCGGCCTCAGTAAGGCTGGTCGCGTCGACGATGCAAAACGGCACACTGAGTATCCGTGCTAGCGTCTGTGCAAGCAGAGTCTTGCCTGTACCGGTCGGACCGATAAGTAAAATATTCGATTTTTGTAGTTCTATTTCGCCGCGGCGTTTTGATAATTCGAGCCTTTTATAATGCTGGTAAACCGCCACCGCCAAACGCTTTTTCGATTCGTCCTGCCCTATAACGTATTCATCCAGAAAGGCCTTTATCTCCTGAGGTTTTGGAAGATTCGTCCTTACCGCCGTCGTCGCCGTCTGTTCGTCATCGTTTATTATCTCATTACAAATATCAATGCACTCATTGCAGATGTACACCCCGGGACCCGCGATGAGCTTACGCACATCGTTCTGAGATTTACCGCAGAATGAACAGGTCAGCAACTCTTCCGGACGGTTAAATTGAGGCATAAGTTTTGAGTACCAGCGTCAGCTGGCCTTCATAGCAAATCGCCGGCTAAAGCCGGGACTCAGAACTACTTCTCCCGATGCTCGATCACTTCGTCGATCAAACCGTATTCTTTTGCCTGGATCGGTGTCAGGATGCGATCGCGTTCGACGTCGAGCTCGACCTGTTCAAACGATTGGCCACTATGGCTCGCGATGATCGTCGAGGTCAGCGTTCGCATGCGAATGATCTCCTCAGCCATCAGGCGCACGTCCGTCGCTTGGCCCGAAGCACCGCCGGATGGCTGGTGGATCAAGACTCGGGCGTTTGGTAGTGAAAATCTCTTTTTTGGGGCCCCCGCACACAGAAGCAAGGCCCCCATCGAAGCGCATTGACCGACACAGATCGTAGTCACATCATTCTTGATAAACTGCATCGTATCGTAGATCGCCATGCCGGCGGTGATCGAGCCGCCGGGGCTGTTGATGTAGAGATTGATATCTCGCTCCGGGTCCTCAGCCTCGAGAAATAGAAGCTGAGCAACGATGAGATTTGCGATCTGGTCGTCTATCGGCGTGCCGATAAAAATAATGCTGTCTTTGAGCAAACGCGAATAAATATCGAAGGCCCTTTCGCCTCGAGACGTTTGCTCCACAACCATTGGTACAAGTGCCATATAATTTGCCTATAAGAAAATACCTTACAAAATACTTTAATCGAATGTTGCTAAGTTATTGAGAGTATTACCGGACGGCAATCGATTTTACACGTTTTTTGCTAAAAATCAATCTCTTTATGGTCCTGGAGCTCTCCACTAATCTTTCTTAGCGGCGTTTTTTGGAGCTGCCTTACTTTTCGCCGCTTTCTTGCGCTTCTTATCAGCCGCTTCATCAACCGCAGTTTCGTCGGTCCAAGGGCTGTCGGTTACTTTTGCTTTTGCGACAACAGCCTCGATCGACTTTCGTGTTTTTAGATTGTTCCTTATGCTGTCCACACCGCCGCCCTGCTTTTCGAGCGATTCCCGCACCTCGTCGGTAGAAGCCCGATAGTAGCCCGCCATTTTTTCGATCTCGTCGTCGACTTCCGAATCGGAAACCACCACTTTCTCAGCCTCGGCGACCTTCTCCAGTAATAAAGCTCCCATGACATCGCGTTCGGCCTGGTTACGCATATTCCCGTAAGCCATCTGGATGAACTCTTTTTCCACCTTGTTCACATCTATTCCCCGCTGCTGCAAGTCCTGCGCGAAATTAGTTAGGAGGTTCCGGGCCTGATTCTCAATGAGTGTGCTAGGGACCTCGAAAGTATTATTTTCGATCATTTTGGCGACCACGTCGTTTCTGACACGTGCGTCGGCATCCGCCTCAGAAAAATTCGTAAGGTCAGCGAGGAGCCGTTCGCGGAGGTCCGCAAGCGAAGTGTATCCTTCGTCCAGGCTCTTGGCCCACTCGTCATTCAATTCCGGAACCTCGGTCTTCCCGACAGATTTGACCTTGGCCTTATAATGAACGGTCTTCCCAGCAAGCGCGGCTGAGGTAAATTCTTCGGGATAGACCACCGTAAATTCCTTCTCATCTTCAGGATTTACGCCTACCAAGTTCTCTGTAAACGATTTTTCGATAACATCATCGCCCAATACGATCTCTAGATCGTTTGCAACAATGGGATCGGCATCAGGCGTGTCGTCAAAACGTCCCTCAAGGTCCACCATTAGAGTGTCCCCGACCTCCGACGCCCGGCCCTCGACGGGCATTAGGGAAGCCTCTTTTTGCAGGCGTTCCGCGATAAGGCCTTCAACTTCTGATTCCTCGACCGCTTTGACACTTCGACTAACCTCGATCCCCTGGTATTTGGGCTCAGGGATCTCGGGCATGACCTCGACATGCACATGCAGCGTTATTGGCTCGCTTCCATTTACCTTGACCGTGTCCTGATCGACCAGGTGCAGATGAGGCTCCCTAAGAGGATCCAGCTCGTGTTCCCGGATAGCAGCCTCTACGTGCGTGGGGACAACATCCTGAAGAACTTCGCTCTTGATCTCTTCCTTATACCTAAGGCGGACCACGTCAACTGGTGCGTATCCTTTGCGAAAACCGGGCACGACCGCCAGCTTGGAATATTTCTGACTGACCCGGCCGTAAGCCTCTTTGAGCGACTGGCCGTCGATCTCTACGTGGATCTCTTTTTGGGTCGGGGATATGACTTTTAATTCGCTTTTCATTTACATAAAAAAGCATAACTAAGCCGATGTGAAATGTCGAACGAGAGGCGATCATGTCCGGTTCAAGCCGCGCGCCAGCAAAGGCGACCCGCACACTGGGCTACAGATAAGGATTAGAACTTTACGGGTAGATATTTTTCCCGTTCAACAGTGTGCAGCCATCGCCACACGACGGCATCTCCGCTCCATCCAGTACTATGTAGAATGCGGTTGAATGCCGCTCGGACCTTTTTTCGATCGCAAATCTTAATCTCCCTGGATCAAAATATTCGTCACGCCATTTGATATGCTTGAGAATTCTAATGGCGTGTTTCTTTGCGTCCTCGACCTTTTCGCCCGCTTCAAGGTGCATTCGTATAAAGGCAACTGACTTTGGATTATTTCGTATCACCAGCATGAGGTTGTCGAGGCGACCCTGCTCATCCGGCCACGGGATTCGGCCGTACTCGTCGGCAGATCCAATACAAGGCAAAGTAGCAACACCCGCCACTTCAGAAGCCTGATCGGGGCATGTCTTAGGCAAACCTTTAACAGTTACGGTCGCGGTAACATTAGTCCCCTCATCCTCACGAGTGGTCTGGACACGTATTAGGTTTGTACCTTGTCCGTCGGTTATCTGCCCATTCGACACCTTCCACTCGTAAGTTACAGCCCCGCGGCTATCAAGCTCCGGGATATCGGCCCTGAAAAACATCACGTCACCAGGCAAGGTTATCTGGTAAGGTCCAGTTACAGAGATCTCCGGACATTTTCCCTCGACGCCTTGCCCTGAGGCCGTGATTACAGACACAAACGCAAAAACCGCAGTTAACAATGCTGTTCTCATAACAACGCACTCAGCATACACCATTTACGTGAAGAATCCGCGATAAAAATGCGTCAGTCGAAGGAGGAATTTATATAAGTGAATTGGATTTCGTCCCCCGGTTGAGCCGCGG
>JBGTBC010000335.1:0-6419 GCA_041749555.1 Pyrinomonadaceae bacterium
AACTCCAGCAATTGGATGCGATATCGGCGAATTATTTCTGGTCGTGGCGTCCGGACGGCGTAGCTTTATTCCGCGATCTGGATCCAAAGCTCTGGGACGAATACGAACAGAATCCGCGGCTTCTGCTGTCGCAGACAGATGAATTTCGCCTTAGGCAGAAGGCCTCGGATCCGGCGTATGTTGAGCGGATCGATCGTTTTTACGATGAATTTACTGAGTATCTTAATCGCGATGATACTATCGCAAATGCTCCGAATATCGCATATTTTTGTGCCGAATACGGGGTGCACAATTCCCTGCCGAATTATTCAGGCGGACTCGGCATTCTCGCCGGTGATCATCTCAAGTCAGCAAGCGATCTAAATTTGCCGCTTACAGCCGTCGGGCTACTCTATCGTTACGGCTACTTTCGCCAGCGAATCTCGCATAACGGTTGGCAGGAAGAGCAGTACAACGACGTTTTTGAGTCTGAACTCGCAGTTAAGCCGGTCTTCGACGGCGATGGCAGCCGATTGACGGTTTCGATCCACATCCGCGGCCGCAAGGTAGATGCTCAGGCCTGGATCGCCAGGATTGGCCGGATCCCGCTTTATTTGCTGGACACTAATCTCCCTCAAAATTCCGAAACCGATCGGCTTATAACGGGGCATCTTTATGGCGGCGATACGGAAACCCGCATTGTCCAGGAAAAAGTTCTGGGTTTGGGCGGCGTGCGCCTTTTGCGAAAGCTCGGCATTGCTCCTGACGTCTTTCATCTAAACGAGGGCCACTCTGCATTCCTGACACTGGAATTAGCACACGAAATGCTGAGAGACGATCCGGAAGCCAGCTTTGCGGATGTCGTGCCGGGAGTTCGCCGCCAATGCGTTTTTACAACGCATACACCGGTTACAGCCGGAAACGACACATTCGACCCCGCGTTGCTAATCGAGTGCTTTAGCAGCGAATATATTACTTCACTCAAATTGACCGACGCGGAATTTCTTGCTCTTGGCCGTGCGGACCTTAGCAATGATGCCGAATTCTTTGGCATGACGCCGCTAGCGATACGAATGTGCCGCTCGGCCAACGGCGTAAGTGCAAAACACGGAGAGGTGTCGCGTGCTCTTTGGCTCAAGATGTTTCCCGCCATCGCCGTTAGCGAAGACGTGCCCATAAAGTCGGTTACCAACGGAGTCCATAGCCCGACTTGGATAGCTCCCGTTTTTCAGGACATTTTCCGCAAACGGATCGGCCCGGATTGGAGGACTCTGGTCCGGGATAAAAGTGAATGGACGGCAGCCGTCAATGCGATTCCGGATGTCGACATCTGGAATGCACATCGAACATTAAAGCGACTTCTGGTCTCGTTTATCCGTAACCGAACCCGCGCCGCCGAAACCGGCACGCACCACACGATCAATGAACACGAAGACACGGCATCGCTTTTTGCTCCTGAGATACTGACTATCGGCTTTGCCCGCCGCGTGGCCGCTTATAAAAGATGGGACCTAATCTTTACTGACCTCGACCGTCTACTGAGGATGGTGGACGACGCTGATCGCCCCGTTCAGTTCGTTTTTGCCGGAAAGGCCCATCCACAGGACAAGACAGCAAAGACGATACTGCAGGATCTGATGAGCATCAATGACCAGTCAAACTGGCAAAAACGGGCAGTATTTATACCCGATTACGACCAGGAGATCGCAAGGTATCTGGTGCAGGGCGTTGATGTTTGGATGAATGTCCCTCGTCGTCCGATGGAGGCAAGCGGCACCAGCGGAATGAAAGCCGCAATGAACGGCGTACTCAATTTTTCGGTTTTGGACGGTTGGTGGATCGAGGGATACAACGGCGATAACGGTTTTGCCATTGGCGGCATGGACGCGTCCGATGACGATGAAGAAATGGACTCCGCCGACGCCGTGGCCCTCTACTCGACTCTGGAGAATGATGTAATTCCAGCGTTTTACTCGGCCGGTGAATTGGGCCGTCCGTCAGAATGGATCCGACGAATGAGGGCATCGATCGCAACGCTCACGCCGGCATTTTCGAGCGACCGTATGGTCGAAGAATACTTGAAGCGGATCTATTTGGAGACGTGAATATGCAAGAAGCGGAGTTCAGACGCGGTGTCATCAAACCGATCGAATGTGTTAAGGAAGGCTTTGAGGCCATCAAGAGTGATTACTGGCTTCTTTTGGCTATCTGGCTGGTTGGCGGCGTGATCGGTTCGGTTTCCCTCCTGATAGCGGCCGGGGCAATGACCTGCGGCACCTTTTACTGTTATTTACGGAAGATCGACGGTCAACCGGTTAAATTTGACGATCTATGGAAAGGAATGCAGTGGTTCCTGCCCGGTTTGATCGTGGTTGTAATATTTGTCGCGCCAATGATCGTAGTTTACGCGGTCATATACATTCCGATCGTATTATCGGCGGTCATGGGCTCGCACCTAAGCCAGGACGAATTGATCGGGCTGATCATTGGAGCGTTGATCGTCGATCTTGTGCTGATCGTAGTAATGGTCTGTATCCACACACTGCTTATTTTCGCCTTTCCGCTCATCGTGGATCGAAATTTGGGAGCATTCAGGGCTATGATGACGAGCGCTAAAGCCGTTTTCGGCAATTTAGGTGGCGTCGCCGGCCTCTTTTGCGTGAACATCGGGCTTGCACTTGCGGGACAATTGGCGTTTTGTGTTGGAATTTACTTTGTGATACCAGTCATCATCGCCGGAAATGTCGTAGCATATAGAAAGGTCTTTCCGAAGGAAGACAGACAAATGTTTGAGCCCCCGCCGCCTACGGCCTATTCCTGAGAAGTATCCTGATGCCAGCCACAATCAAATATATCCGATCGACCGAAGAACTCGATTCAGTATTCTCAGGTTCGTACGACCATCCCAATATCGTGCTGAAGCACAGCATGAGCTGCGGCATTAGTGCCCACATACTTCAGCAACTGACGGGCTCGATCAATTACGAGATCAATGTGATCGTCGTGCAGACTGAGCGTGCATTGTCGGACGTTGTCGCAAACAGGACCGGGCACAGACATCAATCCCCGCAGATATTTGTCCTTGCCGACGGCAAACCCATTTATCACGCAACGCATTACGGCATAGATGCCAACGCGGTGAATCTGAAACTTGGCGTGACTGACGGTGCCGGGCACCTCGCCGGGAGGACCTCCTGATGACCGAACCCGTTCAGATCATTGAGGAATCGGACCGTGAAGTCTCGATCAAATGGTCCGATGACACTGAAACGTCATATTCGGCTGCACGGCTGCGGCGTTCCTGCCCGTGTGCGTCGTGTGTGAATGAATGGACGGGCGAGAAGATACTTGATGATGCCAGGATCTCGGATGAACTAACGTTTTCGTCAATATCGATCGTTGGGCGCTATGCACTGAATTTTCATTTCTCGGATGGGCATGACACCGGGATCTTCAGCTTTAAATACCTGAAGGAGCTTCCAGATTAATTTGGTGTTACGCGCGTCCTCGAAATCCGCTACAATCGAAGTAATGCACGAACGCGATATCTTCGACGAACGACAAGAAACGAAAACGGCCAGTTTTTCATGCCCGCATTGCCGGGAACGTTCCGATTATGAGGTCCGCTGGATAAAACGGACCAAGAAAAAACAAGCTCCGAGGAACCTCAATGAGCATGACCGCTCCCAGTACCAGAAATCACGCGATTATATGGTGCGGGTCGATGATATGCTCATGTGCCGGAATATCCGGTGCCGGAGGCGATTCGAAATACCGTCGTCGCAGTCTGTTGTGTTTATTTAGAAACTAACTATCAAGGGGAAATCTGATGATCAAAGATAAAGACCTGGAATTCTACGAAAATGAAACGATGGGCGATCCGGAAATAAACGCCGCCCGTTTGGAAGAGATCGAGGATGTGCCTCAGGCACCCGATGAATTGCTGGAGCGATTGAAAGAGAACCATGCATCGTCACCCGCGGATTCCGGCGGTGATATTGATGCTGATTGGGAAGAAGTGAATACAAGCGGATCAGAGAGTGTATTCGGCCACAACCCGACGCCGGACCAATCTGATGTCGAGAAGAACGCTCACGCCATGGGAATCAATTTCGAGGACAACGAGCCACTGAATTTCGTGGAAAAGTTCGAGAAACGTGATCGTGATCGTTATGAGTTAGACGAAAGGTCGAAATCGGGCGAGGACTCGATATAGTTCACCCGCAAAATTAAGACCAAAAAAAGGAGGCTCGATAGGGGCCTCCTTCCTGTTTTTCTTTTCCACTCGATCAATAGATCGAAAATGTGTACTCGATCTGCCGTGTCACTGACTGACCAATGCCGTCGCGCTTGGCAGGCTCAAAGCTGATCCGCCTAGCGGCCGCAATCGCTTGTTCGGTCAAACCGCTTGGCAACCCCTTGACCGCGGAAATGCTTCCGATCTGACCCGAGGCGAGAAACGTAACTCTAAGGATAACAGTGCCCTGGATATTTGCCTGACGCGCCGCATCAGTGTAACCCGGTCGGGGTTTTGAAAGGATCTTGAGCCCGGCAGTAACACTGACCTTTTTGGGCGGTGGAGCACCTAATCCCCCAAGTCCGTCGCCATCTCCAATTCCGCCGCCTGTACCGCTTCCGAGTCCGCCGCCGCTGCCGCTGCCGATCCCTGAGCCACGGCCAGACCCAACACCACGTCCGGTCCCCGTTCCGATACCTCCTCCCGTTCCCGGGCCGTTCGAAAATCCTTCGAATCTCGAAGTATCAATACCGTAACGCTCATTTGTGATCTTTTGGGGAACCGATGGGCCTTCGACACCGGCGCGCTGTGTGAGCGTCGGGTCTGTAAGGCGTTCCGCCCGGACATCTGGAGCAATGTCAGGCTGTTTCATCATCTTGGGAAGCTGGCCCCTGGACGCAGGATCAGGCTCTTCACCGCCGCCGCCGCCGCCGCCGCCGGCGTTTTTATCATCGATCTTCTTCTGCTGTTCCTGTTCAACCGTCATCGGCTCGAGGTCGAGAAGCAAAGCGTTAAAAATGTCATCGTTGATCGATGCCACATCGATCTGCTTGGCAAAGAGGCTATAAACCAGCGAGGTCATAAGGACTACGGTGACCAGACCGAACGACCCCATAAGCAAGGCGTTTCGCCGTCCTACATTCTTCTCCTCTATGACTGTCACATAAAATCCCCCGTCAGAAACGTAGGCATTATGCTCTTCTTCGAAAGATATCCGCTTACGATCCGCGTCGACCGCTTTTGAATGGAAAACCGGGATCGTAGCTGCCGCGGCTACTACCGGAACGACTTTCTCTTCCCGCGGCTCTTCGACGATTGGCTCTTCGTAGACCGGTTCCTCATGAACGGGAACTTCCTCGACCGGTGCCGCATGAACGGTGACCGGCGCGGCCTCGACGGGAACTTCCTGAACAGGCTCGGCCTCGACCGGGACTTCCTGAACGGGCTCCGCAGAGACTGGCACTTCCAGGACCGGCGCCGCATGAACTACCTCATGCTCGGCCTTTTCAGGGGCGAGCGGGGCAGTTTCAAGCTCACGGGTGACAGGTGCTGGGGCTACAACCGGATTCATTTCGAAGGCTTGCAGTGTTTGACCGCAAATAGGACAAAACCCAAACTTCTCGGCGAATCCCTCATCACACGAACTGCAAAACTTAACAATTTTTCCCATCTTGAGCCTCTTTTGTCTTACAACCTTTAACCCACTCCGCGATGCGTCAAAAGATGATCACTTCGCGATATTTCAGGAGTTTAGCGATTTATGAATCATACTTCCGTGAAGCTGATGATTTGCAAATCGTTCATTTTTCATAGATGCTCCTTCCGTTTGACGCGATGCCCACTGGCATCTAATATTTTCATTTGCGAAACATCGCATCGCATGGATGACAACACGAACTCCATCTTAGGCAACTAAACAACAACAGTTTATCGCCCCTATAGAAGTTATACGATGAGATCAAATAAAGTTTTCAAAAAAATTCCGGTTTTTTTCGCAGTCTTCACTTTGTGCTGGTTTTGGGCCGCGACAGCCGAAGCTCAAACAGGCCCACCGAAGCAGGAGAAGCTCCTTAACGGCCTGAAGGTCCTTATGTGGAGCGATCCAAAGGCTGACAGCGTATCCGTAAGGGTCCGGATCCATTCCGGATCTGCTTTTGACCCGCAGGGCAGGGAAGGTGTAATGCGTCTGCTCGCAGACAGCTTGTTTCCGAGCGAGGCAGCCCGTGATTTCTTCATTGAGGATCTTAACGGTTCGCTCGAGGTAATAACTAATTACGATTATATTCAGGTCAATGCATCTTCAAGGCCGGAAAATTTCTTGACAATGCTCGAAACCATCGCGACTGCAGTTTCCGACCCGCAGATCAATAAGGAGATCACGGCACAGATAAAGTCATCTCTGCTCAAGCGATTGGACGAACTC
>JBGTBC010000336.1:0-19199 GCA_041749555.1 Pyrinomonadaceae bacterium
GCCGCGTCGTGGAACTTCGATACTTTGGGGGCATGAGCATCGAAGAAACGGCTTCGGTACTCAAAGTCTCGCAGCAGACCGTCCAGCGAGACTGGCGCTTCGCAAAATCGTGGCTGATGCGCGAGCTAACCTGTTAGCCTTCGATTTCGCACGAAAGGCTTTTTGCTGCGGTTGATTTTATATAATTTAGCTACGACACCCCTCTCCTGAATCGGTTGCGGCTCGGAATTCATTTAACACACGAATGTGAAAGATCTGGCGCAAATTGAAGAGATCTACCACGCCGCCCTCGATGTCCCCGAGGGTGAACGTCATGCATTCCTGCTGAAGACCTGCGGTGGAGACACCGAACTGCGACACGAGGTTGAATCCCTTCTCGGTTTTGACGCAAAAGCAGGATCGTTTATCGAATCACCACCTGACGACCTCGCTGCCGCTATGTTGGCCGGGAGGTCGGGCCATGACATTCTTGGAAAACAGATCGATCGTTATCGCATCATTTCGCAGCTCGGCTCCGGCGGAATGGGAGAAGTGTATCTGGCTGAGGACACGAAACTCTTTCGCAAAGTAGCGCTGAAACTGCTCCCCGCGCAGTTCGCATCGAATAGTGAACGTAAATTGCGCTTCGAGCGGGAAGCCCGCGCCGTCTCTGCCCTGAACCACCGTAATATCATCACGATCCATGAGATCCAGGAGATCGACGGTCTGAGTTTTATGGCGACCGAATTCGTAGACGGCTATACGTTGAGCGAACGCATCGCCGAGGGACCGCTTTACTGGAAGGACGCCGCCGTTATTGGAGCCCAGATCGCGTCAGCATTAAATGCAGCCCACTCTGTCGGGATCGTTCACAGGGATATCAAACCCGCAAATATAATGATCCGCCCCGATGGAGACGTAAAGGTCCTTGACTTTGGCCTTGCAAAGCTGACCGCACCGAAGGGTGAAAGCGGCAGCTTCGACACTCGCGACCACAATGCCCAGAACCGCGTAATGGGTACCATCCACTATATGTCACCGGAACAGGCCCTCGGCAGCGATCTCGACACGCGAACCGACATATTCAGCCTCGGCGTCGTGCTCTACGAAATGGTGACAGGTAATCGGCCGTTTATCGGGCCGAGCGACGCGGCTGTTTATAACGCGATCATCAATGTGCAGCCAGCGCCCATCTGCGATTTAAACCCCGAAATCCCGCAAGAGTTTGGTAATATCGTTGATCTCGCAATGACCAAGGACCGCGATAACCGGTTCAGATCAGCGGCAGACCTGCAAGATGCACTCCGGAACCTCGCTTCAGGGAAAAGTTCCGGTATTGCCGGGCGGGCATCTACCGACCGATCAGGTGCCCGGCGATTGTTGCCCGTTTTTGCCCTGGTGGCCCTTATTGTGATTCTGTCGCTGGGTATTGGATCGATGTACCTGAACCAGCCTGTTGCGTTATCACAAAAGGATACGACCAGAAATTTCAAATTCACCCAACTCACGAGCCAGGGCGGGGAGGAGCTTTTCCCTAGTTTCTCACCCGATGGCCGGAGTTTTATCTTTACAAGCCGGGAAAGTGGAAATTGGGATATTTACTTCCAGCGCCTTGGCGATGCGAACCCGACCAATCTGACAAAGGACTCACCGTTAGTCGACACGCAGGGCGTTTACTCGCCTGATGGTCGAAGCATCGCATTCCGGTCGGAGCGCGAGGGTGGAGGGATCTTCATGATGGATGCGGCGGGCGAATCGGTCAGGCGTATATCTCCCCTGGGGTATCATCCGGCATGGTCGCCGGACGGAACGGAGATCGCATACGGTATCGATGATTTCGAAGAACCTGGAAGCCGAACCATAACACCGAGTGAACTCTGGCGAATCAACATCTTTACCGGGGAAAAGCGTTTGGTCACGAGTTCTGACGCTGTTCAGCCGTCATGGTCTCCAAACGGCTTACGCATCGCATTTTGGGGCATTAGTTCCGCCGGACAGCGTGACGTATACACGGTTTCAGCTAATGGCGGCGAGGTCTTTCCTGTCACAAATGACGCTGCGACTGATTGGAATCCGGTTTGGGCCGCTGACGGAAAGTCGCTCTATTTTCTGAGCGACCGTGACGGAAGCATGAATCTCTGGCAGGTGGCGATCGACGAAGTATCGGGCGAGGTCGGCGGGATTCCCGAGGCGATCAGGATCCCATCACAATACAGTAAATTCCTGCATTTTTCGCCAGACGGTAAAAGTTTCTCGTACGCCCAGACCACTAATTACTCAAATTTGTTCCGAATAGCTTTTGACCCTCATACTGAGACGGCCGGCAAACTGCCCGTCGAGATCACGCGCGGTTCACAAATATCGACCAATCCCGATATATCTCCAGATGGCCGCTCGATCGTCTTTGATTCGATCGGCGATACACAGGAGGATCTATTCGTCTCCGACTCGGACGGAAATTCGATACGCCAGATAACAAACGATGTTCATAAAGATCGAGGCCCACGATGGTCGCCGGATGGTAAACAGATATCGGTCTTATCGGATGCATCTGGAAAATATGAATGTTGGATCATGCGCATCGATGGGAGCGAGCGTCAAAAAATATCAAGTTTTCCAGAAGGGCAATGGGCACAAATTCCGATCTGGTCACCTGATGGGCGGCGTCTGCTTTGTAATACATCTTATGGCTATCCGATCATCTACGATCTTGAATCGCAGGAATCGACAACGATCTTGCCGCCGCCTGCTGCAGACGGAGAAACGGGGCACAGATTTATGGCGTTGTCTTGGAGTCCGGACGGAAATAAGTTGCTGGGTCATAGGTTGGATTTCGACGGAACTGAACCCACTATCCAGCTATATGATCTTACGACAACGAGGTTGGAACCAGTCGCTGATTTTGGCTATCGTGCGGTCTGGCTTGCCGACGGAAGGCGCTGCATTTTCACTTATCGCGACAAACTCTTTCTCGCCGACACCAAGACAAAGAGAATTAGGGAAATATTTTCGATCACCCCATACCGCTTCCAATCGATCACCATTTCAAAGGACAATCGATCGATCTATTATTCGATGCAAAAGTCGGAATCAGACATTTGGCTGGCGACGACTGAATAATCTCAATGCTGAATAACCGCAGAGTTCTATAAATTTATTCAAACGGTTTTGATTAAATTATTCGTCCGACTCGACGAGGTCGTATGGGATCCGCTGGCCGAGCAAGGTGCCGGTTATTATCAGTCCGGTCCAGATCAGGAGTGCGACGGTCGAGACCGCCCAGCCGATGTTGGCGACCAGATCTTCTTCGAAGAAAATCCCGGCGGCGATCAGCGGTAGCGAGTATAATGCGATCCGCAGAGCCGTTCTCTTTGAGTTTTCGACCGTTTCAAGCATATTGACGCGGCCGATCTCAAGCTCCATATATTCATCGTCGGAATTCAGGTTTGAGAAATACTCCGCCTCGCCTTTAGACCACCGCCGCAGGCTGGGTGTCTCAGCGAGACGGTTTGCCGTCGAATAGTGATGAATCACATGGGCGATCTTGCCATCGCGAAGAGCGATCTCGGCCAGGCCGCGGGCGGTGCGAAAATTCTCCCCTGCACGTTCCAGAGCATTCTGAAATACTCTCCCGGCTCGTCGCCATTCACCGATCTGGAAATACCATTCCCCAAGACTAACGAGCAATTCGCCATCGTTGGCCGCACGGCGCTCTGACAAACGCAAAGCGGCGAGTGCGCGGCGTTCGAGTTTGTGATCGCGCTCGACACCGGCGAAGGAATGCAGACAGCGGGCGAATTCAAATAGCAGCCGGGCATCGGCCGGACGCAGGATCAGTGCACGTCGAAATGCCTCGAGAGCCTGTAAAAGATACCCGGAAATACGTAGTGTGTTTGCCAGGCTCTGCAGATCGTCCGCCTTTTCCTCTTCCGGCTGCTCCGGAGCCCGATGTGATACTCGATCTCTCCTCGATCCCACACTGCGAAATGAACTCTCGAGCACATCCGCGGCAGGAATGCGGGAAAATTCGGCCCGCGTCAATGTTTCTTTGGGATCTTCAAGATGATCGCGAAGCTCGATCGATCGGGTGTCGAGCACGTTTTCGTTGAGGCCAGGCAATATACTTCTTAATATACGCCGAAAATCTTCGCCGCCCGAAGCGATCGAGATACTCACCCCTTTTCCGTGGATCACCGTCTTATAACGATAGATGATGTTTCCGCCACGCCTTATCGCTCGGTGGGCATGTGTTTCCACATGCTCAATATCGGAAAGCTTAAGCCCGCGGCGTACTGCATTTAGACGCGACCATGCAACCGGTAATGCACCGGTGCGGACGATCCGCTTACCATCGAAATTAATACGATCACCGAGGGCTAATGTTGGAATTAGTATGGAGGAAACGCCGAAAAGGATCACTCCGGCGATATCCAGTTCGAGATAAAAAAGCAGGCCCGAGAAAAAGACACCCAACAATAAGGCGGTTAAATAGCTGTGAGGAGATACGCGTACCGACGCAATCGTATGATCTCCAGCGTAGCTCCGGCCGTCATCGGTACTCAATTTTGAGTGATCTGAATGTTCCGGCTTACTCACGAGAAACGCCCTCGCGTCTATTTTAGCTTAAATCAAACTCCCCCGGGCAGAAATTTACATCTGGATCGTACGAACACCTGACTCATCAACGTCGCCCGGCCCTTTAGGATCAGGTATCTCCAATGCACGACCCGGATCGATGTCTTTTAATTTCTTCTTAGCTTCAGTAGCGGTTTCGGTCCAACTAACGGGATTACCTTCGGCGTCTTTGGCCTCGCTCGCCGCCTTGGCAATGCTGTAATAAAGGTCAGCCGCTTCCTTTTTCTTATCCTGCTTCACGTAAATGTCGGCAAGTTCAAAATTAATGGTGTCCTTAGCGACGATCGGGTCGTCCATCGCGAGAAGTTCCAGAAATAGAGCGACAGCCTCGTCAAGTCGGTTATCCGCTAAGCGAGTTTGAGCAAGGGCAAATTTAGCCAACTTCCCCGAATCCGAAGAGCTCGTGGCCAGTGCCTCGAGTTCTTGTATTCCGGCAGCGCGGTCAACATCCAGTCGGCTGACCGCGATAAAATATTTCGCCTTTTCCGCCACGGCCCCGCCAAACTTGTCGGCGACGGCCTGAAATTCCGCTATGGCGGCTTCGGCCCTTTCCTTTTCAGTTTTGTATGATTTTAGGGTTGAACCCGCGAGCGGGCCCGTCTCGGAAATCGTCGCGTTCGTGATCTCAATGGCCTTACCCAGAGCCGTCTGGGCCTCAGCATCGGCCCGTTTGCTCCAGTTCATAAATATCAGGACAAGGATGGCGAGAACCAGCAGGGCCCCTACACCATACAACAAAGTTCTTCCTCTGCCCTCAAATTGCTTGCCGACGTCCTCAAGACGTTCGTTCACTTTTTGCTGGACTGGATTAACATAGATCAGCTTTTCCTTTGGTGTCGAGGCCGCGGCCTCGAGCTGTTCAAATCGTCTCTTTTTTCGTGCCATTATTCAAAAACTGCAAGTTCTCCGGAGTGGGTCGTTATATAATTGCCTATGGTTGGGAGTTTTCCAAACTAGTTAATTTAGCTTAAAAAGCCGATTAGAGCAAATAAGTAGGGGCATTAAGAGTGTCAAGTACGCATATGAACACCATCTTTTTTGAATTTAATACGATCGCGGGAACAAAATCCGACGGATGGTGTCTAATTATACAGTTCGCCCAGAAAAGCGAACGGGGCAAATTGACAGCTTCTCAACCGGGAGAACGCTTTTGAGGCGGGCGATGATCTTCAGCAAGTCAACAACGTTTGACGACGAAGAGATTGGACGGGCCGTGGTGTCCGCCCAACCCGCAACAACGTTAGTCGAAGGGCCCTTGTTTATTGACAAATTAAAAGCAGGCGATGCCGCCGCTTTCGACATCCTGATCGAGCGATATTCGCCGGGGATCTTCGGACTGCTTTACCGCCTGACCGAGAATGCCGAGGAGGCAAGCGATCTAACTCAGGACACGTTTTTGAGGGCGTTCCGATCGATCAAGGGGTTTCGCGGGGATTCTGAGCTAAAGACCTGGCTGTTTAGGATAGCGGTGAACGAATCTCGAAACAGATTTCGCTGGTGGAAACGCCGAAAACGCGAACTCACGATCTCGATCGACTCGACGATCGGTAGTTCCGATCTAACGATCTCAGATTCGCTCGCGGACCAGTCACAGAGTCCTGAGGAAGCGGTGTTAGCGAATGAACGCGAATACGCGTTAAAGGCCGCACTCTTAGAAATGCCCGAGATCTATCGCGAGGTAATAGTCCTTTACGACATCGAGGGACTGACCTACGAGGAAACGGCCGCGGCGCTTGGCGTCAGGCTCGGCACTGTTAAATCGCGAATATCACGTGGCCGTGAAGAATTACGGCGAAGATTGAGGGATTATTGAAAATTAAATGAATGGCTGACTCGCCCCGGTCTCTTGCAGAAGACTAAAACAATCGGTGCCAAACGATAGGTCAAAGAGAGAGCGAAAGTGAGGTCAGGGTACACGGAAAAGCATCCGCTTGGCGGGTATTTGAATCGACCAGCAACATCGAGACAGATCGCCTTTCAGCAGCAGATCGGTGAACCGGGAGCAAACAGAACTTTGATGGCTTTTCGGCTATCACCGGGGTCAGTCAGCCATTCATTTGAATGCGGAGCAATAAAGCAATGAAGTGCTCAGAACTACAATTTGATCTTTCTTTGTACAGCGAGAACGGTCTCAATGAGGGCTTGGACCTGGCCGTCAGATCGCATATCGAAATTTGCCCATTGTGCCGGCAGCGAATGGCGGATCATCGCGAAATAGCATCGGGATTACGCCGGCTAACGCGGCCGGAAATACCGGTGAGCCTTCAGAACCGGATCAAAATGTCTGTTCGGGCAGAAAGGAATGCCGGACGAAACTTCTTGCCCGCGTCCGACTTGAGAGAATGGCTGACTATGCAGGTTATGCCATACAGTGTCGGCGTGGTTGCATCGATCGTGATCGGCGTGTCTTTTCTTACAATGATGTTTTCCGGGTTGCGCCAGCCTCAACCTGAGTCCTCTTACGCGTCGAACGACCGCGGTTCGGTTTTGCTGGCAAGTAATTCCAATCCCTTTTTCGACGCCGAAGACCCGATCACAGCAACTCATTATGCCAACACACGCCTGGGCTTCGGATACGAGTCTCCAAGCGTTAATCCAAGCGGTGCTCTAATTGCTTTGACCAGGTCGCTCATCAGGGGCGGGATGAAGGACGACGAAGTTGTTGTCGTCGCTGACGTTTTCGGTAACGGGCTCGCTCGAATCGCTGAGGTTGTCGAACCTTCTCGTGACAGGGCAGCGGTCTTAGAACTTCAAAGGGCCTTACAGTCAGATCCCGCATTCGCACCTTTCGTGCCGACCAACATTGAGCAGCGGCCGGAAAGCGTGAGGGTTGTATTGAAGCTGCAAAGCGTAAACGTAAGCACCCGCGAAGAGCCCACACTCCGACGGTAATTCCGATCTCTAGATCTTATCTATCTCAGACTTGAGCAACGCAGCGAGTTTCGGATCTAGTGCCTGGAGAACATTATATTGAGCGCTTGCACCGGTCTTATCCTTTTTCAAAGTGTAGATTATCCCCAGGTTATATCTTGCTTTCGTTAACTTCGGGCTAAGTTCGAGGCTCTTAAGGTAGGCTTCGATTGCCTTGTCACGCTGATTATCAGCAAAATAAGCATTTCCCAGAAGATACCAACCATCAAAAGAATTGGGGGCTTTAGCCGTACGCTCCTCCAAACCTGTGACAGCAAGACGATACTGTTTCGTCGCCTCCACCGACTTTCCGGTCAAATTGAGCGCCCGGCCAAGGTAAAAATGGGTCTCGCCATCGCCCGGTTTAAGCCGTAGTGCAGAATTGCATGCGCCGATAGCAAGGTCGTATCTTTTCGTTTCATTATAGGCCCGGCATAAGTTGGTGTAGGCCAGCGATTCGTTTGGTAATATTGATATTCCTGCCTTTGCCGCCTGAACTGCATCGTCAGGGCGGTCTGCCAGGCTGTATAGCCAGCTTAGTTCCGTATAGAACCCGCCGTCGGTTGGAAAGGCCTTTAGGCCATCTTTCAAAACGTTTATTGCGTCATTCAAACGATTCTCTCCAGTCAGTACTTCGGCGAGATTGCGATAGGTCTGGTAAAGATCCGGTTTTACCTTGATAGATTTTTGATATGCGTCGATCGCCTCAGCCACTTTTCTTTGTTTCTGATTAGCCTCACCCAAGAGAAAAAAGGCATCGCCGGGGAAACGCGTTCCCCTTATCAAAGCCGCTTGGGCAGCCGCTGCCTGCTCTGTCGCATTACCCGTGGCGTAGTGGAGTCTCGCCATATTATAGTAAACGTCGGCGCTATTCGGAGCAGCTTTAATGATCTTTTCAAAAACCGCCAAAGCTTCCGGATAATTCTTTCGCTCCATCATAATTTCGCCGCGGGCCGTGAGAAAATTGATGTCATTCGGCGCGAGTACCAGGCCCTTATCTATATCGATCAGGGCGGCATCATAATTCTTTTCCTGGAAATAGATGTAGTGACGAAGGCGGTAAATCTCGAGCGGTTTGTAACCTTGAGTAAGAGCGATGGTCAGGGCATCGATTGCATTCTGGTTCTCTTTAAGGTTGAAATGTGCAAAACCCTTCCGGTAATAGGCATTTGGGTTCGTCGGAACCAAAACGGTCGCCTCCCTGTATTTATCCGCCGCTTCACGATAGTTCTTCGCCAAATAGGCCTTGTCCGCCTGAGCCTCTAAAGCCTTGGCCCGATCCCGGTCACGCCTCGACTGGGCATCGACAGCGAATGGGACCATTAGTATCAAAACCGCCGCCAGGAACCTTACAAATCTGATCGTTATATACTTATTTCTCATAGGCTCAAATCACTCACTGCAGAATAACCGTTCGATCATCCCTCGGTTTGGGTTTAACCGTGGATTTTGGCGCGGGTGCTCTCTCCGTTCGCGAAGGAGTCGTCCTCGGGGCGGCCGCCGTGGGCTTTGAGGAAATTGAAGCGGGGGTCGGAGAACCTTCGACATTTGCCGGCAGAGAATCGCTGGCAGACGTTGAATTCGTGTCGGTTAACCCTGCTGTAGAATCCACATTCGCCCCGGGATCTGCGGCCTGAACGGGCTCCGGTGTTGCGGCTTGTACCGTCGGTTCCGGCTGCGGCCCGGCAGTCGCATAAAAATTTGTATAGGCATACCATCCGCCGCCCACCGCAAGCGCCCCGATAAATAAGACCCCGAACAGGCCCGCAACAACCAGGCCCGTTTTGGATTTAGAGGCTTTCTGTGGCGGCCTGGATGCCATTTTCGTTGGGACACTATTTTCGCCATGGCCAGCCGCTGCTGAATGTGACAATTCCTGTGCGGGAGGCTGTACTGCTGCGGTTCCAGTGGCCGAGTCCCCTTCCCCGGCGAGGTCCGCCGGCGACATTATCGCTGTTTTTAGATCCGCCTGCCTTGTCTCAGGAACCATCCCGACATCCTCAATTTTCATGGTGGCGTCAAGATTCGGAGTGGTCTCGGCCGCAACCGATGGGGCTGCAGCAGGTGGGGCCGCGGTAGTTGGCACGGCCGCTATCGGGGCGGTATCTTGCTTTGCAGGTGTTGTCTGCTCAATTGGAGCTGGGGCCTCGGCCTCGCCACGATTGTATGCTCGCCGTAGTGTACGCTGCATCTCCGCCGCCGTCGGAAATCTCTCTTCCTGGCGAAGTGCGATCCCTTTCAGTATTACGTTCGAGACGGCCTCGGGTATCTCCGGATTGATCTTATTTAGAGGAACGATCGGATCTCCTTTTCCGCCCAACAATGCATCTGCCCGCGTCAGGGCATCGCATGGGATCTCATTCGTCATTAGCTGGTAAAGCGTTGCCGACAGCGAATAAATGTCGCTACGCCCGTCCGTTCCGGTCCCGCGAATCTGTTCCATCGCCGCGAAATGAGGGGAATAACCGGCCACGCTTGCCGAGTTCATACCATCGCCAGGTTTGCTGCTGTCAAAATCCTTCGAAAGGCCAAAATCAAGCAAGACAATGTGATTTTCGTCCGTTAACTTCAGGTTTTGCGGCTTGATATCGCGGTGGATGATCGGCGGCTCATGTGTATGAAGATAACTTAGGGCATCCAAAAGCTGGTCTGCCCAGAACATCACCCACGTAAGCGGAAACGACTTATTCGAATTTTCCAGCCGCTTTGACATATCGTCTCCGGATATATGCTCCATCACGAGAAACTGGTCGTTATTTTCCGCAAAATGGTCTATCACCTTCGGAAGAACCGGGTGACGAAGACGGGCCAGTATTCGAGCTTCACGCTCAAAAGCGGCTCCCAAAGCGCCGTCGTCGCTGAAAAAGGTTCTCTTTAAGGCAACGGCGCTGCCCAACCGCTGATCGACCGCGAGGTAAACATCACCCATACCGCCTTTTCCGATCGACTGAACGATCAGATAGCGGTTTTGGATCATCGTATTGGGGGCAAGAGGTTTCATATTCTAATTCTCTGTGATGAAATTCAACGTATATCAGCTATCCGCAATTTGTCGGCCGCAAGCATCGCCGGCATTCCGGAATGCTGAAAGCAACGAACTTTGCCTTTTACCCGGCGCGAACATGGAGTCCCCTTTTTTGTTTCGGCACCGCAAATAAACACGGGTTCGGCGATGACTTTCCTGACAACGGGATCCCGACTTTCCAAGCCTTCGACGGAAGGCGTGACCGCGTTTGCTTTTAGCCCCGTCGGAGATTCCTTTGACTCGGACAAGATAGTTCTTGCCGGGTCATGAGTCGGCGATGGTCGTACAACCTTTTGCCTTTCCGCAAACCGTCGCGGCTGCAACGCTGCTAAATTTGAGTCCGTGTTTCCCGGACTCTTCAAATAACTCCCAAAACCAAGAACTCCGATCACGATGCCAAAACCGACTATGACACGCGGTATAAGGTCCTGCCCTTTGAATTCGGATTCACAGACTTGGCAGAATCGCCTGCTCGTCCAGACACTCCATTCGGCCCGCTCGATCTTTTCACCGCAATTTGCACAAAAACTAGGACGGAAGAACATTCGCCAAATCTTCCCTGGGCATTATACCAATGAAAATCTAATTCTCTCTGTGAGTAACTACGAACACGACTGAAAAGTTACATCAATTATAGATCATAATTCGTTTTCTGTTAAGGCAAATGCCGCCTCCTCAGCGATGCAACCCCAACATCAACAAATCGCGTCAAAATGCTAACATTTATTATGCTGTTTTTGCGCTTTTTGATTCTCTTAATTTTATCTTCGATCTCAATAGTAAATATCGTCGCCCAAGATGAGGACCCGATCCGTATTGACACATCTCTCGTTCGGCTGAACGTAGGGGTAGTCGACCAGAGAGGAAGGCCCATCCTCAGTCTCGGCAAGGACAATTTTGAACTATACGAAGATGATGTCAGGCAAAATATCACGCGATTCGAATCCAGCGAAGCTCCTTTCAGCGTAGTCATAATGTTGGATATGAGCGGGTCGACGATTGGATTTCGCGAAGTGATCAGACAATCCGCGTCAAGATTTATGGACGTTCTTTCGCCGGGTGACCGTATCGCCGTCGTCGAATTCTACGATAAGATCAATCTTCGAAACGATTTTACAACTGACCGCAGGAAAATCGCGCACTCTATAAATGTCTCAAACGGCCGGGGCAAAACATATCTATACAAAGCGCTGGATTTTGCCCTCGACCAATTGGCTCGAGAGAACAGCCGGCGAAAGGCCATCGTAGTTCTTACGGACGGCGTAGACACACTGCTCAGGGATAAGGACCGCGACTCGCTTGAACGCCTTTCAGACGACCAGATCGCAGATGCGATCAAGCCGGAATCCAGCGGCGAACTTGATCGCATCCTCACCCGTTCCGATCGGCAGGGCGTTACTATCTACCCGCTCGCCCTGCCGACAGGCGATCCCGCAAAGCTGGCGGACCCCACACCCCGGCAGGTAGCAATGTTCAAAGCGGCGCGTTCGCGCCTAAAGATCCTAGCTGACCGCTCCGGCGGTACCCTGAACGCAATAAATAGGCTCGAGGAAATGGGCAGGCTCTACGCCTTGGTCGCCGCCGACCTCCGCACACTTTACACGGTCGAATACCAGCCCGCAAACGATAAGAAGGACGGCAAATGGAGATCGATTAGGATCGATGTAAAAAACCCCGACCTGATTTCCCGCACCCGCCAGGGCTACTTCGCCCGCTAGCTCCCTACTACCCAAAAACGCGCCCCTCCCGCGATCAGAAACTTGACAGATATCTCTCCGGTTTGTAGTCTAACTATTCCCCAGTGTGCACCCGTAGCTCAGCTGGATAGAGTACTTGACTACGAATCAAGGGGTCGCATGTTCGAATCATGCCGGGTGTACCATCTTAACTCTAATAGCTACAACAGTTGATAGGCAAGAAAGAAGTATTCCCTTTCGTCTTTTTTGTTTGTTGGACTAAATGTTGGACTAAGCGGGGCAGGCTTTGTGTATTTATCATTACGGGAGCGAGATCCGAGCACTCGCTTCACACGCGATAGGTCACAAGTTCAAATCTTGTAGACGGCACCAATGGTTTCAATGAGTTACAGGCGTCGATATAACGCCTGTTTTTCATTCCCACCCAAATTCACACCCAGAATTTTCCAAAAGGTAATTTATTCTGGGGATTTGTCGGATAACAATGGCCTGATGATTACAAATTCTTTTCAGCCGAACCTCACTGAGTGCTACCGAGCATCATGAGGCCATATATAAGATACTTCGTCAACCTAGTTCGCGCTCGGTGACACTCTATGTATGCACATGGTTGCTACAATTCGCTCTACATAAACTCGGCGCCGATTTTCAAAAGTCATCGATGAAAGCCAGTAACGATATCAAGTCTCCCACAACTCCTTTACTTGTTTTTATGCAAACTGGCAGCAAAAGGGCGGTTTGAATATCGTTGGCGGTAGGATCATGCTGACAACCACCGGCCGGCTGCAAGAATTGATTCGATCAGTTATAGCTGGTGTCATTTAATTTAGTAAAAATATGATCTGAATCATATTCCTTATTGCTAAAATAGCTAAAATCCACTTGTGTATACTCTGAATTGAAACGGACATGAAATTGAGAATACTAGGTAATTCACTTCGTTTTCGACTTGGCAAGTCGGAAGTTGAGAGCTTTGGCCAATCAGGTTCGATCGAGGGGGGAGTGAGATTTGGCAGTTCTTCTGAAAACGATCTCCAGTATAAACTTCAGATAATTGATGGCCCCGAATTCACCGGCAAATTTTCAAATGGCTACATCGTAGTTGGCGTTCCCCATTCGATTGCTGACCAGTGGATCGGCAGCGAAGAAGTAAGTATTTCCGGTCGTCAAGAACTCGATGAACAAACCCACTTGAAATTTCTGATCGAGAAGGATTTCGTCTGCCTCAATGCCCATAATGATGAAGACCAATCCGATCGTTATCCGCATCCGAAAGCCCTCGATGCATGTTGAGCAGACCGACATTCACACAACATGACCCAAATTATATTTTCAATTGCGAGCATCACCAATAATAATCTCGAAGTATGTATCTGGAGGATAAAAGTATGTTAAATGTACAAGGTAAAACGGTTCGCGAGATAGCCCTTGAAATGCCCATGACAACGCGGGTATTTGAGGAATTCAAGATCGACTATTGTTGCCACGGCGACACTCCGTTCGAGGAAGCGTGTTTGAATGTTGGTGCAAGTCCTGAGGTGGTGATCCAGAAGATCGATAGCCTCGCGCCAAACGGAAGTGATGTCGATTCGTTCGCAGAAGTTCCACTGGGTGGACTCATCGATCATATACTCGATAAACATCACATTTACACGAAGGACGAGATCAGCCATTTAACCCCGTTAATGTCCAAAGTCGCGAGCCGACACGGTGATCACTACACTTATCTTTACGAGCTAAAAGAATTGTTTAACGCGGTCTGCGAAGATCTCGAGCCGCACATGCTAAAAGAGGAAATGGTGTTGTTCCCCTACATTCGCGGACTCGAACATCAATACTTGAACCATTTGAGTCCGGCATATCCCCCGTTTGGCGCCGTCCGGCATCCGATCAATATGATGACCGTCGAACATGAGGAGGTGGGGGAATTGCTAACAAAAATGCGGGCAATAACAAGCGACTACAGTTTGCCCGATGGAGCCTGTCCGAGCTTTAGTGCTCTCTATCACAGGCTTGCCGATTTTGAGCGCGATATTCATCAACATATACACCTTGAGAATAATATTCTGTTTCCCAGGGCTGTCGAGCTTGAACAAAGGGCGTTTGCTCCAGCAATGACTTGATCTCAATAGCCACAGCGCGGCGCGATTCGAATATACGGAAATCCGTTAGGAGCCCCGTGCGCTTCCTAACGCATCCTTCTTTCATACTTCACCCGAACTGAAGTCAGTTTCTATTCCCTGAAATCTCGGCGGAAGATTCTGTAATTCCTTTTGAATTTTCGAACTCAAAATTGGAAGATCCGCTTGGTCGAGCTGTTCGCCCCAGAGATATACAAGAGATTCTTCCACCTCGTTATGAATTTCCAGTCGATGGCGGAGTTCTACGAACATTTCTCGCATGGGTGAAAAGTCTTTCTCCTTCTCACCGGAATTGTTCTTCATGTCGAAGACCTGCTTTACTGCCCCGCCGAGCTCCCGCATAAAGAAACTGTGGTCGTTGTCGAGGTTTCGGATTGTTTTCTCTACCAGATCAAGCACCGGGAGCTTGACTCCGGGGCGATCTTGCCACCCGGATCGGGCGGCCCTTAAAATCGAGGGGAAAAGATGCAGATTTTCTGCGCGAATGTGCATCGCGAGCCTTGCCCAAAAAAGATCCAGATGTTCGTGGACTTCCGTCGCATTGCCGTTACCCAACGCTAGGAAAAGACAATCAAGCAGTCCATCCAGCTCGAGATGGTCGTCGGTCAGTAATTCTTGCATGGATTTCACCTCTGAATATTCGATCTGGGTCAAAAATGGGTTTCATATTGTTCCGCACTCAAAAACGTCTTCGCCCGGCTCCCCTAAAACGGGCAAAATTTGTCTTACCATCTTGTCTTTGTCGCGTCCGACCTTTTCATACAAGGCGGCACTCGTAAGGGCCAAGTATTCTACACCAGAGGCTGCCAGACATTTTGTGATCTGTTCAGTCATCTTTGCCAAGTGTCCGTCGTTAAACATTTTAGCCGCTTTTGCGGTTATATCGGCTTTTTCCCCATCATCGCACTCATACGCGAAGGCCTCTTTTAATTTGAGATAGGCCATAAAGGCGGTTTCGACTGCGATGTGATCGGGGGTGTCAGACGACTGAGGTCGAAAACCGAAAGCCGTATAAAATGCCGAAAGCTCGGAAAGAAGATAACCTGGATCGACCCAGCTTCGATATGAAACTTCCCGAGCAGGGGCGGGACCGCCCGGGGCGAAGATAGAGTGATAGAGTCCCTCCGTCGCCTCGACTCTCGCAATCTCTGCGGCCTTCTTTAATTGTGGGTCTGTAATCTCATCTGCGATATTCTCGACCTGTCTCTGCCAATCGCCGACTGGACATTCGAGCAAGAGGCTTATCATCCTCCATTTAGCTGCTTCATGTAGCAAATCGTTTTTTTGTATTGTGGTTTTCATAATCATGATTTACGCCGTTTTCAGCATCAACCGGGCGCAGTCCATCTGCCCCAACAGCTCGGCTTTTTCAATGTTCGTAGTGATCCTGTCCAGTTCGGGATAAAAAAAGTTTGCTTCACGCCTATCGTGATGAGAGCACAGCCGCTTAAAAAACGACTGCCTATCGAGGAGAAGGATAAGGTCGCCTTCCGGCTCGGTGTCTGTGGCGAGTTTTGCAATTTGTTGTTTGAAGAAGCTGATCCATCCACGCATTCTCGAGTGTTCTTTGAAGAATAATTGAGCGTTTCCGCCGGGCGTCTGAAATCCCCGACTCTTAAAGACTGGCATCAGGATCTCTTCTTCGTCTTTCATATGTCTCAATAGATAAGATTCATATTCCTCAAGGAGGAAAAATGCACGTTTGAAATCAAAACGCAGCAATAGGAACTGGTGAGCTAAGAACATTTCGTCCAGTTCAACGTGCAATCTCAAAAGATCACTGAGTGTTCGCATACAATCTCCAGCGTTCATTTCATAGTCAAAGCCACCCATCCGGTTCGCATCTTTCGTGCCCCCGTTTCGCCGTTAGAACCTTCCCAGACAGCAAAGGCGATCTGCGATGGATTGCCTATTGAAAGTCCCTGTGGAAGAGGTCTTGCAATCACAACGGCCCAACTGGTGCCGGATCGGATTCCTTTCCCTTTGGAAAATTGTTGCGGATTGGGCGAGAGCGTTCCAGGACCTTCTGCGATCAGATCTTCGACGGGCTGTGCGCGGGGCCCTTGACGATCATTGCCCAGAGCCCTTGCGGGAGAATAACGCAGGGCCGCTTCTCTCTGAGCATCTGGATCGCTGTCCAGCGATCTGGCTTCAAACGGGTAATGGTCTGGATTAGCATTCGGATAAATACTCTTAATATTGTCGGCCCTGCCATCTACGATCGCCTGCCAGTCCGCCCGCCAATAGGAAATTTGGACGGTTTTACCGATTTCGCCCATCTGGGGAGCGGGCACGTTCGTATCAATGATGACCGGTACTTGGACCGCACACCCGTCCACAAAGTTGTGAGGTTTTACCGCATCATTCTGTGATTCGTCGATCCACTCGAGGCGGAACGCGATCTCTTTTCCGTTGGTGACCGCCTGAACCTGGACTTGTTGCGTGGAAACTTGCATCTGTCGAGGCTCGACCAGATCCTGCAAGATCAATTTAGATCCGTGTGTCGGTGCGTTGTTCCAAATCGAGTCATTGGCGTCCAGAGTAATATCTGGGGCCGAAACGACCTGAAGATCTGGGGTTAACACGACCGCTCTCTGACACGATGCAAATATTAAAAGAGCAAAAGTTAACACCAAAAGAATTGCTTTTTTCATAAAAACCTCAGCCGGATCACAGATCTTGGTTCCCCAGCCGCTGATCAATTCAGAACGCCGGGTCGAACAGTCGAACTCCTAAAAACTCAAGGACAATTCGTGCGCGTAATCTGATACAACTTATCTGTCGATGGACGTATGTGGATCGGTTCACGCATCGGCACGTCGACGAGTTCATTCCCGGTCGCGTCGAGTCCGATGACTTTATCTCCGACTCTCTTCCAGCGTTCCATTACCCTCTCGCTCGAGCCGAAAAGCCCAAGGAGCCCTGTCAGATCATCGTCGTTACCGTCGCCTGCATTTCGATAAGTTTCAATTGCCTTGTCCACGCCGGGACCAAACATTTGTTTGGTAAAAGAGGTTGGAACGTGAATCGGGGGAATGTAATAAACGTTTGGCTCCAACCCAAACTGCGGAAATAGCGGCAAGGCGACTTTCTTGATGTGAACCAGATAATCGATCGGATTTTCAGGGTTAGCCTTATCAGGCGTGTTGATATACCCAGCCATCCTGATCTTGCCGATGCAGTTGACGAAACATTGCGGCTGAATGCCAAGTTCCATCTTCGGGAAACATGCGATGCATTTCTCCGAAGTTCCGGTCATCGTGTTGAAGAATACTTTCTTATATGGGCAGCCCCGAACGCATTCCTGGTAGCCGCGACAACGATTCTGGTCAACCAGGACAATGCCGTCTTCGGGGCGTTTGTAGATAGAACCTCGCGGACAGGAAGCCAGGCAGCCTGGGTAGGTGCAGTGATTGCAGATCCTGGCAAGGTAATAGAACCAGGCCATGTCGTGTGTCTCGAAGAGGCTCGCACCGCCCTCGATACCTCCGGCACAATCGTCCTCGCCGACATTCGGATAAGCGTAGTCTTCATCCTCCGGCCGCCAGCCGAGGACCCGCTCCCCTGCGGGCGCCGATTCGAAGATCGTACTTCCTTCGTACACCGGCTTTTCGCCGGATTCGTCCCAGCTTTGCCCGCCGAGCATTTCGAGCAGGTTCAGATCCCAGGCAAGCGGGTAAAAACCGTAAGGCTTGGTTTCGACATTGTTCCATAGCATGTATTCCTGGCCTTTGCCCGATGTCCAGGTCGTTTTGCAGGCCAGGGTGCAGGTCTGACAGGCAATGCATTTGTTCGTGTCAAAGACCGCAGCGAACTGTTTCTGCGGACGAGATTCCGGGTACCAATAAGACATCTCTCTACCAAGCTGCCAGTTATTTACGCGTGCCATATTTTGTTCTCCGTTTCTATCGATCTAAGAACTGCCGGACTCAAGTCCGGTATCGCTACCGCCCACTTCACCTGCCGTCCTCTTAGTATTGCGGCCACTAGCAGGACCGACGAGATCGTGGCAAGAATGAGGACAATTATGTAGACACTTTTCCCGCGCTCGTGGTCGCCCCGGCCAAGAATAAGTCCGGTGAGAGCGGCTAAGCCGGTTGCCATTACTGCAACGAACGCCGCGTTAGCCATGAGCTTGTGGCTGCCGAGCGCATCCGCACGAGCACCGCTGAAAGGCTCAGTGGGGTGGCTTGCGATCTCGCCCGTTAGAACAACTGCCAGCGTGAACAGGGCAAAAAAGACGAGCAGCTTCAACGCAAACCGCTGCGCGGGTAGACTTCTAAGCCTGATCGCACCGAGGAAGACAAGCGTTCCGAGAATGAACCCGACCGCGGGATAGTAGTTGATCAAGAGATGTAGTTTTAGCGCGTCCATTTCAAGCTATTTCTTCTTCGTAAACTCGCCCGCGAGGTATCTATTCATTGCGTCAGATTCGGTTCTCGGCCTGATGCCGAGCTTGACCGGACGCCATAAGGGCTCATCGCCGATTCCGCCGGGTTCTGCTTTGGAGATCTTTACTATCGCCTCGCGGGGAGCACCGGTCGGACAATGAGTGTCCGGAGCAAATCCCTGCCCGATCTTCTGTCCGTACATTTCTTTTCTGACAAGCGAATCGGTCATCAAGGTCGGTTTTAGCCAGCCGCGGGTTGCCGATTGATGCGATCCTGAGCGAAACATCCCTTGATAGTTGGTCAGTTCGTTTTTTGCGAGACCGTCCTTTCGCGTTTTTTGACCTTTCTGCGACCCGGGCGTCGCCCCATACATGTTGAACCACATTCGCGTGATACCGCGTGGAGTTCCGGGATAATATCT
>JBGTBC010000337.1:0-3138 GCA_041749555.1 Pyrinomonadaceae bacterium
TCGCGTTCCTTGAACGAAGAAAAGTAATTTGCCACGATTCATAGTTCCTCCGATGCCGATGCCGCTTTGTCACTGGCACCGCCAAATATTCGATAAGCCATAAAAATTATCATTCCCACGACAGCGGCGACGAGAATCGCGAGCCCCTCTTTGGCGAAATCTACATTCATAAGTAGCCACGCTATCAATCCGAGCGAAAGGGTGGAAGCCAGGATCCCAGCCGGGGCCGAAAATTGTGCGGGCGGGATATCGGTCCGTTGGCGAAATACCGGCAGAGCGAGACATGTGGCCGCGTAAACGAGCAGCCGAGTGGTTGTTGCGATAGTTACCGCAGTAAGAAACGTGGTAAAGATCGTGAGCGCAAGTATAACGGCACCGGTCACAATTATCGACAGAAAAGGCGTCCTATATTTCTCGTGCGTCTGGGCCAGGGCTCGAGGCAATTCTCTCTGTTCGGCCATAGCAAACGGGATCCGCGACGAAGCAAGGAAACCGCTATTCAGATTTCCCAGCACTGAGATCAGGGCTCCCACCGCGATAAACGCACCGCCTATTGAACCAGCAAACCTGCCAGCGGCATCGGCGAGGGGCGTTTTTGATTCTGCCAAGCCGGGAAGCGTTCCGATAGCTACTAACTGCACGAGGAAAAAGAGAATGACACAGAATCCGAGAGCGGTGAGCAAGGCAAAAGGGACACTCCGGCCCGGATCTTTGATCTCGCCGGCGGGAATGACCGCAGCCTCGAACCCGACATATGCGTAGATCAGCAGCAAAATGGCGGTCGGGAAACTGCTGTAGGCGGGCACTGTAGAAAAATCAAAATTGGCGGGCTTAATAAAGAACAGGCCAACCGCTACAAACAGAATGAGGGGAACGAGCTTGCCCACGGTAAACACATTCGTCAGCATGGTGGATTCGCGGACGCCCAACAGGTTAACGACCGTGATGCCGACAACGACCACGGTGATCACTGCGATCCGCGGCAGTCCCGAGTCGAGGCCAGCGAAGAAGAATCCGAGATATAGAATAACGGCGTTGCAGTTGGCAGCAAATGTGGCAACGCGCACGACCCAATAAAGCCAGCCGACCTCGAAGCCTATCTCGGGGCCGAACGCAGCCTTGGCATACAAATACATCCCGCCGGTAGTTTTAAATCGGCTCGAAACTTCCGAAAAACATAGGACGATGAGTCCTACGATCACGGCGCATGCAACAAAGGCAAGCAGGCTATAGCTGCCTATCAGAGCAAATACACCTGCGGGCAGTATAAATATCCCCGTGCCGATGATCGTATTGATCGCTATGGCAGTAAGGTCCCAACGGCCGATACCTCGAACCAGTTTCTCTTCTTTCATATGCTGCAGTTGCCTGATGGAAATCTCGGATGCTTTTCGTTTATACTCTTTAAACTGATTCAGGTAAAGACAAGGAGATTCTGATGGTTCGATCGGTGCGGATAGTGTCGAGCATTTTACTCGTATGTTTTTTTGCGGCTCTAACGCTTGGCCAGTCGTCGGGCGAGATAGCTGTTCCACGAGGCTACAAAGCCCCGTTGATAGAACGATCGGAATCACTCAGAGTTTTACTTGAAAAGGCGGTAAGCGAATCGTTGGCGTCATTTCCGGATAAAGGCTGGAAACAAGAGGAGATATCGGTTACGGTCATCGACGTGCGCGACCCCGACAAATGGCAATTGGGCGAGGTGCGAGGCGAACAGCAAATGTATCCCGCGAGCGTGCCCAAAATGTTCTATATGGTTGCCCTTCAGCAACAGCTCGAGGATGGAAAGATCAAACTTACGCCCGAACTATCTCGCGGCGAAAAGGATATGATCGTAGACTCGTCAAACGAGGCGACCCAATACGTACTTGACGTCATAACTGAAACCTCAAGTGGTGCGGAAATGCCTGAGAAGCAATTTCAGGAATGGCAATATGAGCGGAACCGGGTCAATCGTTATTTGACGGCGATGGGTTACCGGAACATCAACGTTAATCAGAAGACATTTTGCGAAGATGCTTATGGGATCGAGCAGCAGTCGCGCGGATATAAAGGCCAGAACCGAAATATGCTGACCACTAACGCAACTGCCCGAATGATGGCAGAGATCGTTACGGGACGACTTGGCACGCCGGAGCGGACGCGGGCGATGATGGGCCTTTTGAAACGTGATCCTTTTGCACCGACCAAGGACCCTGACGATCAGGCGAACGGATTTACAGGGAAAATACTGATCGATCGGAAGATGACGGACGCAAAATTATGGTCGAAAGCCGGTTGGACAAGCAAGGCCCGGCACGACGCAGCCTATATTGAGACTTCGGATGGATTGAAATTCGTTATCGTGGTTTTCACGGAAAATCATGCGGGCGAAAAAGAAGTTATACCGATGGTTGCGGGAAAAGTGATAGATGGTTTAAGCAAAAACTAAGGAGATCAAAATGAGAACGAGATTTTTAACTCTGGTTGCACTGTTAATTTTTCCTTTAGTTGCCTTTTCACAAGGCTCGTATAAACAGCCTCCGAAAGAAATAATGGACGTGCTAAACGCTGCCCCGGCTCCCGGAACATCGGTTTCTCCGGCTCGCAACCGCATTGCGCTTTTAGAGCCGCTCAGATATCCGTCAATTTCAGAACTTGCTCAGCCGATGCTGCGCATCGCTGGATCCCGGGTGAATCCTATTACAAATGGCCAGCATCGCCAGCCATATTCGGTCGGTTTGAAACTCAGAAACATTTCGGATGGAAAGGAGACCACAGTCGATCTTCCTTCCGGGGCAAAATTGATATCGCCGCAATGGTCACCAGACGGAAAGTTCATCGCAGTCGGCAACATTGTTGCAAACGGCATCGAATTGTGGATCGTCGATACGGCCTCGGCCAAGGCGGAAAAAGTGAAGGGCGTTTTCATAAACACCGCGTTCGGAGGATACTCCTGGGAAAACGCTCATACGCTCTCCGCGACCTTGGTTCCGGCAAAAAGAAGGCTCGCACCCGAGTATCAAAACATTACGCCATCGGAACCCGCGATCCAGGAAACTGCCGGACGGACCGGAGCAGTTCAGACTTTTCAAGACCTTCTCAAGAATCCTAATGACGAACGCTTGTATGAATATTATGCGACCTCTCAGCTAGCCC
>JBGTBC010000338.1:0-69474 GCA_041749555.1 Pyrinomonadaceae bacterium
CCCAAATATCACTTTGCGCACAAATTGGACCTCCTTTGTCGTTTACAACAATTTAGATATTAGGCTTATTTTATTTTTTCTCAAATTGAACATTTCCGTCGCCTCGGCGTATTTTATTCCTTGGTCAACATTCGGAGATAAATGATGAAAAACCGTATTTCGCGATATTTGTTCTCGCTTCTTCTGATTCTATCGTTCGTTACAGCGACACTTCCGCTGTCGGCGCACGCTCAGATCGGCGCGGCCGCAGCCGTTGCCGAGAGCAAACTCGATAAAGCTCTATACGAGATCGAGGCTAAGACAGAAGCCCGGCGGAAGGAGCTCGGCATTCCGGGAATGTCGCTCGTTATTGTCAAGGACGATCAGATCATTTACATGAAGGGCCTCGGATACAAGGATTTTGAGAATAAGATCGTCGTTACACCTGACACACAATTTGCTATCGGATCGGCTACAAAGGCATTTACGGCGCTCACCGTTTTGATGACCGCCGACGAAGGCAAGCTCTCGCTTAACGATTCGCCTAAGAAACTCTTGCCGTACTTCAAAATGTACGATCCTGAGACCGATAAAAATATAACGATCCGTGATCTGATGGATCACTCGTCGGGACTAAACCGCACCGATCTCGCGATGATCACAGGCAAACTCTCGCGTGCCGAGTTGATCCAGGTCGCTGCACAAGCCAAGCCGACGGCAAAACTTCGCGAAAAGTTTCAATACCAGAACATCATGTACACCGCCGCGGGTGAACTGGTAACCCAAGCTCAGAAAATGCCGTGGGAAAAATTTGTCCCCGAGCGCATATTCAAACCGCTTGGCATGATGAACTCAAACATGTCGATCAAGGAGATGGAAAAGTCAAAGGATTTCTCGCTTGGCTACGATTACAATTTTGACACGAAAGAAACTAAAAAGCGGCCATTTCGGGAGATAGATCAGGTCGCTCCTGCCGGTTCGATCAATTCCAGCGCCCGTGACATGGCCGAGTGGGTCAGATTTGTACTTAATGGCGGCTCGGCAGGTGGCAAACGACTCGTCTCAGAAAAAGGATTTGAGGAATGGCTCAAACCGCAGATGAAGATAAATCCCGCCGGCACAGTGAACTACGGATTCGGCTGGTTCCTGCAAAATGGAATGGCCTCACCGTCGTCCAGCATGGCGGCAACATCGACGGCTTTAACTCGCTCGTTGCGATGATCCCGGAAAAGAAGCTCGGCTTCGTTATGCTCACCAACGTTTCGGGTTCAAGCATGGGCAACGATATTATGCCCGTGATCTGGTCTAACATTCTAGAAGAGCCTAAGAACGAGGCAGTTAAATTGCCGCTCAAGTCGATGCAGTTCATGGCAGGCAAGTATCGCCTGGCCGCGGCAAGTTTGGACATGGAGATAAAGATCGTCGGCGACGATTTGTTCCTGTCCGTGCCCGGACAACCGGACTACAAGCTGGTGAAAACCGCACCGCGGCAGTTCAAGATGGAAGGAGCCCCGGACGGTTTCTCGGTCAAGTTCAATCCGGAACAGGGCGACGCGACCGAGATGTACCTTCAGCAGCCGCAGGGTAATCACACTCTGCCGCGTATCGGAGCAGAAGGCAATGGGATCGAACCAGCCGCTCCGGCAGTGGGGTTGGTGACGCCAAAGGATCTCGTCGGGCGCTATACACCGCCGGGCAGCAATGAGGCTCTTCTCGAGATCAAAGACGCGGACGGCAAGATCACGCTCAACCTTCCCGGGCAGCAGCCGTACACTCTAACTCCAAAGGCAGATGGTAGCTTCGCGATGGCCTCGCTGCCCGAGACGTTTTTTCTTAACGCCAAACGCGACGCGGGGGGCAAGATTACCGCTGTCGCGATCACGCAACCCGAAGGTGTCTTTGAATTCAAACTCGCGGCTACTGACACTAAACCGACGATCACAGTCGCCGAACTACAAAAGAAATTCATCGATGCGGTCGGCGGCGAGGCCGCCTGGCGAACGATCACGACGCGAGTGAGCGAGGCCGATGTCGATCTTGTCCACCAGGGCGTTCAGGCTAGAGCCACCTTTTGGTCAAAGGCCCCGAATAAGAGCGCTTCTGAGACGACGATGATCGCACTCGGGAAGAAGATCGCTACCGTTTGGGAGTATTTTGACGGTACAGCGGGTATGGAGGCATACACTTTCGCCCCTTCGGAGAAATATGAGGGCAAACGCCTCGACGATACCCGCAACGCCGCCGACTTCTACGCCCCGCTCGACTGGGCCACAAAATATAAGAAGGTCGAGATCACCGGCACGGCGAAGGTAAATGGTGAAGAGACTTTTGTCGTGTCGTTCGAGCCGAAAGCGGGAACAAGTTTTAAGGAGTATTATTCGACGACTAGCTTCCTTCAACTAAAACGAGAAGGATTCGTGGCGTCAAGCACCAGTCCGCAGCAGATGCCTTATACGGTGACCTTCAGCGACTACCGCGAGATCGACGGCATCAAACTGCCGTACAAGACGATCAGCAACTCGCCCTCAAATGGCGACGTGGTGTCGGTCGTCAAGTCGATAAAACACAACATTGCGGTCGACGATAAGATCTTCACCCCGAGGAAATTGAATTAAGAGCTTTTTCTATTGAATCGATTCAAGGCCGGCGGCCGTCATCAGGTTTGGAGTATACGAGGGCTCACTGTGGTCAAAGACCTCATCGAGCTCTTTTTCGACGCTGCCGTGGCCAGCCGGGATCGCCTTTATCATCGGTTCGAAATTCCTGAAATCGTAAAGTTGGTTATCCAGCAGATGCGAGCCGGTTACGTTCGTCAGCGCAGTCATCATCGAGCTGCGGATGAAAGGCGTCTCCTTTTCAAGCTCATTGATCAGTCGTTTGACGCGGGAGCGTTTCAGATTTGGCTGCGAACCGCATAGGTTACAGGGAATGATAGGGAACTCTCTCTCGTCAGAATACGCCTGGATCTCTTTCTCTTGACAATATGCGAGCGGCCGAATGATAGTATTTCGCCCGTCATCGCTGCGAAGGATCGGCGGCATGGCCTTTAACTGGCCAACGTAGAAAAGGTTCATCAGGAAGGTGGCTATAATGTCGTCGGCATGATGGCCGAGCGCGATCTTTGTACAGCCTTCTTCGACAGCGACTGAGTATAATATGCCCCGGCGTAGACGCGAGCATAGCGAACAGTAGGTTTTGCCCTCGGGGATATGTGCCGTAACGATCGAATAGGTGTCTTCCTCGACGATGCGATACTTTACTCCGATCGTTTCGAGATAATCGGGAAGGACGTATTCGGGAAAATCAGGTTGTTTTTGATCTAGATTGACGGCAATGATCTCGAAATTGACCGGCGCGCGTTTCTGCACATCGAGCAGCAGGTCGAGCATCGTATAACTGTCCTTACCGCCAGACAGGCAGACCATCACCTTGTCGCCCTCGTCGATCATCGAGAAATCCGCGATGGCCCTGCCCATTTTCTTGAGCAACTTGGTCTTTGTTTTCGTTTCAGTCTGCAATTTATCGTTCCGTCCCCTAAACCTACAAAGTCTGACACGCCGGGATGACATTGACAACCTCAAAAAAGCACTAGACCATACCTGAAAAGTCATCTATTATCTAGAGGACAGGAAGAATCGAGACAATTTGGTGGGTTTAATACAGGTTGTTTTTCTTAGTTTACCAGCGACCTCCGCCACTTTTTCCATCAATTTAAGAAGCAAAATTTTTTAAGAGGAAAATACTATGATCAGAATGGGACGAGGAAACAAGCCGGATCAATCCGGCGCCAGCGATCAAGAACAGACGGTCGCTGAGCCCGCTTACCGTTACGCCAACGAGATACAACCCGCAGGTACTGGGCGGGCGATATCTGAGAGCGACTCGATGGCTCGGGACATTAAGGAAGGACGCCTTAGCGGTTTCGTAGGACATGGAACTACCCTTACAGGCGAGACCGAGTTTCACGCTATGCTGAGGGTCGACGGACATCTGATCGGAACGGTGACGTCACAGTCCGGTACGCTCATAATCGGCACCAACGGCCAGGTTGACGCAAATGTGTTAGTAGCAGCAGCGATGATCAACGGGACGGTGAATGGCGATGTCATTGCAACTGAAAAGCTCCAACTCGGCCGCACAGCAAGGGTGCTGGGAAATATTCAATCACCTCGCCTGATTGTGGAGGAAGGGGCAATCCTTGAGGGTAGCTGCAGTATGCTGAAAGCTCGCGAAACGCAGGAAGAAGAAGCGGTTGCCGCAGAAATGCCAAAATACGAAGAGCAAACCCCGCTTTACGGTGCCGCTGTCCAAGAGACTACCGAGACTGCGAGTTCGAGTTATCTTTCGGATGACGATGACGATGATGACGAAGACGATGAGGAAACGGCGGATGCGGCTGTAGTCTGAAAAGAAATACAATCACGAACTCGAATGGGCGGTTGAAGAACCGCCTTTTCCAGTTTGTGCACCAGCAGTACAAGTTCTATATTGTAGCCAACCCAAAATTACAACTTAAAGGAGACCAATAAGATATGTGGAATGATTTCAAGGCCTTTATAGCGCGTGGGAACATGCTCGATCTGGCCATTGGTGTGATCCTCGGGGCAGCCTTTGGAAAGATCGTTATCACCTTTACTGAAGGCATTATTATGCCCTTCGTGGGCCTGTTGACCGGCGGGGTTGATTTCAAGGCCAAGTTTTACGATCTAAGCGGATCATTACCCACAAACGCAACAGCCGAACAGATAGATGCGGCGGTCAAGGCCGGGGCACCGCTTGTTCGTTATGGGCAATTGATCAGCGATTTGATCACGTTTATGATCGTGGGTGTTGTAATGTTCATTCTGGCAAAGATGGCGATGAACTATTTTGCCCGCCTGGCCGCGAACACGCCGCCACCGCCCGAAGAAGCACTTTTGACCGAGATACGCGATATTCTGAAGACCCCGTCTGCGGCTTAACGTCAGCGTTGAAACGCATAAGATCTACCAGGAGTGAGGCATTGGTCAAGCGGAACATCTTGCTCGTCGATGTCGTCTATCTTATCGACGGGTGCGAAGAAGCTAAGCCCGATCTTTCTGCAGTCAGGACGGCATTTGGCGAGGAATCTATCGTAAAAGCCTTTGCCGTAACCGATACGATTGCCGCCGCGGTCATAACACAGCACCGGAACAAGTACCGCGTGGATCTCGCTTGGATCGATGATCTCGTTCCCAACGGGCTCGCGGATGCCCCAGCTATTTTCGAGAAGTTCGGTTTTGGGAGTGAGATTCAAACTCTCAATTTCGCCGGTCACTGAACTCATTCGGGGCGCAACCATCCGAACGAACGGGAACTCAGCCCAGATTCTTTGGTAGATCAAAGAAGTGTCTATCTCACCCAACCGCGGGATCGAGATGTAACAATGAATGGTTTCGATCGCTTTCAGATCGAACTCGACGAAAAGAAGATCCGCGATCTGCCGGCTCTTTTCAGAAACATCGTTCGGCGATAGAGCGCGTCGTTTTTCGAGGTACACCTTACGAAGCTCTGACTTGTTCATAAAGCGGGCGTGAAAATTGAATCAGGAATTTGATCAGCCCCGTTTCTTATGCGGCCTTGGCTTGTTTGCCGTGCTGGTTCGCGGCGTTACCTGCGCTGATCGAAACTCTTCGCCGGCATCGACGGCCTTGCCGGCTTTTGACGCGGCAAGGAGTTTCGATTCGTTCAATAATCTTTCCGCCGTCTTTGCGTTCTTGCTCGGTCGTTTCTTCGGTTTTGGCATATTTCCTCTCGTGATTCTTTAACCAAGGATAGCAGACTTGAGGCTACATTCCGTCCGAACTTATCATCAGATCTCACGCAGCATCGTCCGGGCCGGGGCTCCGTCACCGGTCGCGCCGTCGTACTTAAGCGGCATGCAAAATATCTCGTAATCGCCGGGCGGCACTTCGCGAAGGTCAACCCCCTCCAGGATCACGATCTCTTTTTCTAACAGAGCTATGTGAACGGGATGTCCCGGAGATCCGCTTTTTTCGATCGAAAGATAATCGATACCGACGAGCAGAACACCGTTGTCTGCCAGCAGTTTCGCCGTAGCTGGAGTGATATATGTGTAATCGCTTCGAAACCCAAGCTCCGGCGTGGCCCAAAAGCTGGAATTCCGTGTTTTCAGAAGCACACGCTCAAGGCCGGTGATATCGCCCATGTGCTCCGGCTCGACCGCGGTTACATCATCCGCCACCTCGATCACGCGGCATGGGCCGACCAGCTTTCGCGGATCGAGTTGATGCACACGAAGCGCCCCGTCAATAAAATGATTCGGAGCATCCACATGCGTCGCTGTGTGCACACCCATAGCGATCTGCGAGACATTTGCTGACGATCCGTTTGCCATCGCCTTGAACGATGTAATCTCAACACCGGGATCACCTTTATAAATAGGCGTCGCTGAGCTGATCGGAACAGTTATATCGTATATCTTCATCTCAATAATAGTACTTCAAAACCAACGTTAAGAGGTAAACGAAACTTACCAGCCGCAGAGCTAAGTTGTGATAAGCCAACACGTCATTGCAGACTGGATTATTTCTGAGCTACGCTACCAACATGGAGATCAAAGAACAAAAGTCAGGAAAGAAGGGGGAATTTTATATCGAGGAAAACAGCGATCGGGTCGCGACGATCCAGTATTTTGATTCAGCCGATGACCAGATCACTGTTTATCACACGGAGGTCGATGCAAGCCTACGGGGACAGGGCGTCGGTGAAGATCTGGTTGAGCGGGTTGTTAAATATGCACGCGATGAGAACCTGAAGATCGTCGCGACCTGTCCATACGCACGAAAGCTGATCGAGGAGAAAGCGGATCTCAAATCCGTGCTCGCATAGAATGCAGCCTTCCCGAATCTCAGCTTCGAGCTATTCGAATACCGCCCCGCTTGTCTGGTCATTTCTCTACGGAAAAAACCACGGCAAGGTTGAGATCATTCTCGACAATGCACCCGCGCGCTCGGCTGAGTTGCTCAGCACAGGCCGCGTGGACGCCGCGCTTGTCCCCGTAATCGCGTTTCAATTGATCGACGATGTTCGGCTCGTTCCCGCCGTTTGTGTTGGAGCGAAGCGTCGTGTCCGTAGTGTCTGCCTTCTGACCCGAGGTATGGAACTCTCCGACGTGGGTTCGGTTTCGCTCGACACATCGTCGCGAACGTCAGTGGTCCTGACGAAAATTATTTTTCGCGAATTCTTGGGTTTTGAACCCGAATGGCGTGATGCCAAGCCGGATATCGACTCAATGCTTGATGCTTCAGACGCCGCGCTTTTAATTGGCGATCCAGCACTCGCCTTGTCACGACCCAGAGCGAAAGCGGCCGGGTCACCGTTGCCGATCTACGACCTTGCGGAATTGTGGCACGCTCACACCGGGCTCGGATTCGTTTTCGCGATGTGGATGACCCACCTCGATGCGGTCGATATCGATTTTGCCGCCGCCCGCGATGAGGGACTCGAACATCTCGATGAGATAATCGCGAATTATGGTACTGATATTGGGTTGGGGGAAAATGAGATGAGAACCTATCTCTCTGAAAATATTTCGTTCTCTATCGATGAGCCGATGCAGCTCGGAATGGAGCTTTATTTTGAACTCGCGGCAAAAAACGGCCTTATACCGGCTGTCAAACCGCTTAAATTCACCTGACGAGTCCCGATTGAAAGATCACCAGCCAGCCGGCGACTATCGAGAACACGGCGAGCCATATATCGCTCGGTTTTACTTGTGTTTGTTTATCCCGCATCACACTAATCTCATATGTGTAATGCGTATTTCTTTCCCAAAAGGTATCTCTATTTCACTAATTCGATTGAGCCGGAGTTCGCGGGAAATCTTAGAAGATCGGCCGCTTTAGCTCCATCTGCAGGCGCGCTTGGTCGATCTTTCCGTCGTTTTGCTTCAAATGATCGACAAAAATAAGCGCGGTCTGAATACGTTTGTCAATGTCTTTTACCTTGCCGACAAAGTAAAGGATCGAACGCTGCTTGCCTGGGGTTAGCGAATGAAACAGCTTGTCACCTTCGAGGTCCTGATTCAAAACTTCTCGCAGTTCTTCCGGCATAGGGAGCCCATATTTACTTTCATCCTTTTTGAGCACTACCGTGATGCTGTCTCCTGCTTCGATTCCGAGCCGTGTCCGGACGCCTTTATTGACCATCAGAAAAAATGAGCCGTCGTACGGCATTAACGCACACGGGAACGTTTCGACCCCATTCAGGGTACAGATGACTCGACGGCTGCCCTTGGCAAACTCAAAGCTGTCAGCGATCTCACGCGAGACGCCTACGAAGTGCCATCCGGATTCGGGTGAGAATTTATCGAGCAGGTATCGAACTTGATTTTGCGCGCAGCAGTTTTCATACTTGCGATTTGATAGAATAAAGCCTATGGATACGTCCGTTCAACCCATACTGGATAAAGCACTCGATGGCGCGCGGTTGTCAGCCGAAGACTGCACCGCCTTGCTCGAATCACACGATTTCGTACGTATCGGCCTCGCAGCCGATGAGATCCGCCAACGAAGAAATCCGGGCGATGTTGTGACCTACATAATTGATCGCAATATCAATTATACCAACGTCTGCAACGTAGTTTGCACGTTCTGCGCATTCTATCGGCGACCCGGCAAACCGGACACGTACGTACATTCGATCGAGGAGATCTGTTCCCGCATTGACGAGACTATCGCTCTCGGCGGAACAGGCGTGCTGATGCAGGGCGGTCTGCATCCTGATTTTAATATCGAGTGGTATGAGGATTTGCTCTCGACGCTACACGCAAAGTATCCAAAATTTCAGCTCCACTGTTTTTCACCGCCAGAGATACACAATATTCACCTGATCAGCGGCCTCGATTACATGACCATAATGCAGCGGCTAAAGGATGCGGGTCTTAACTCTATGCCGGGCGGCGGCGGCGAGATCCTGGATGATGAGGTCCGTGCGAGAGTTTCGACCAAATGCGACACGCAAGAATGGCTCGACATAATGCGTGCCGTTCACAAGGTCGGTCTGATCTCGACCGCGACGATGATGTTTGGCATTGGAGACAAGATCGAGCACCGAGTCCGCCATCTCGAACGAATTCGGCAGGTGCAGGACGAAGCCCTTGCGAATAAAGCCGTCGATCCGAATTACGGCGAGTTCACCGCCTTTATCCCGTGGACATTCCAACGCGAAAACACCGCCCTCGGCCGCAAGATCACCGAGGAACCGACAGGCATCGATTATTTAAAGATGCTTGCCGTTTCGCGTTTATTTTTAGATAACGTCCAGCACATCCAGGCATCATGGCTGACCCAAGGCCTCAAGCTCGGTCAGACAGCTCTTAGATTCGGCGCCGATGACATGGGCTCCATCATGATCGAAGAAAACGTAGTCTCCGCCGCCGGAGCCGACAACCAGGCCAACGAAAGAGATCTCCGCTATCAGATCCGCGAAGCCGGTTTCGTTCCCCAACAAAGGGACATTCTTTATAACTACATTGATCGTCCTAACATCGGTGATGTAGATCAAAGCGACTCGATGAAGTTGAAACAGTTGACCGTCGCATTTGCGGATTAATGTCTCAATGAAATCGATTCACAAACGACTCCTTCTGACGACGGCCCTCTCATTGAGTGTAGGAGCATTAGCAATCGTTCCTGTTGTGAATAGCGACAATGGTTATGTCGCAGGGTACGTATTTCTCCCGCTTTTACTCTTGGTTGGCATCACGGCATTCGTACTTTTCTTCGCAGGGTTATTAACAATTGTAAAAGGCCCGGGGCCGTAATTTTTACTTGCTTCCATATTGCTTCCGGTTGGATTTTTCGGAGCAGCCTTCGTTTCAAAGTCGTTAGAACTGGGAGCTTACGAAGAACAGCCGATGCAGTCCATCGCTGCGCCAATAGGAAACAAAGTGTTGTTCAAAAAGGAAGCGACGCATGAAGAGATCGAACGGTTTTGGACAGATATCATCGGTTATCCGACCGATGACAAGGGTGGCCATTGGTCCCGGCCAGGTGTTAGTGGTGGATTTCGCCCGCTGGACGAGAACGGCCATCAGGTAATTATCTTCTCTTTTCGACCGGAAGCGTCCGAAGAAGAGAAGAATGATGTTCGACAACGGATCAATAACTACGCTCCGGTTTTTCAATTTCTCGAAAATGTCGACACGACTCAGGTGGAAACTCTCGAGCCCGAAATCGACAACTCTACTGCCACAAAACCTGTATCTAACGCGACTAGAGAGCCGAAGACCTTTAAGACGCTCAACTGATGTTATTCTCGACAACTTGTCAAGAAACAACTGTTACAATCTCATTATGAAAAGCCTACCGGTCGGCGAACTAAAAGCTCAGTTTTCTGACGTACTTGAGAAAGTGCAGCAGGGCGAGAGCTTTGAGATAACTTATGGCAAGAACAAGAAACCAGTTGCAAAGATAGTACCGATCATGAGCGAAAAGCCAAAGAAGAAACGAAAGCTGGGTATCCTGGAAGGCAAGGTGAAGTTTAAGTTTGCTAAGAACTTCAAAATGACCGACGAGGAACTCCTTGATCTGCGGATATGAAATATCTGCTCGATACTCACACTGTCATTTGGGCCCTCACTGCAACAAAAACAATCCCTCCGACGATAATCGAGGTATTAAAGGATCCGGACAACGAGCATTACGTAAGCGCGGTTACTTTTTGGGAGATGGCGATAAAGATCTGGAGCGGTCGTCTAGAACCTATTGGGCCCTGGGAGAGAGCAATCCATTACGTGGAGGCCGTGGGCTTCGAGACGATTCCTCTGTTGCCGGAGGAGGCCGCGGCTTCGCTGAAGCTAGCGGAAAATACCCATTTCGACCCTTTCGACCGTATGCTCATTTGGCAGGCGATCTCGAGAGACCTGACCCTAGTTAGCGGAGATTCTGAGTTCAAGAAATTTAAGGCCGATGGCTTGAGATTGCTATGGACGTAGTAAAACAAGGCCCACGATGAGATCCGAAAAATTCATACCTGCCGATATCGATGAGTACATTGCCGCGTTTCCGACCGATGTTCAGAAGACTCTGGAAAAGATCAGAAAGACGATAAAAAAAGCGGCTCCTGACGCGGTTGAGGCGATCAGCTATCGGATACCGACATTCAGGCTCGGAGGAAAGAATCTCGTCCATTTCGCCGCATTCAAGTCTCACGTCAGCGTTTACCCGGCCCCGCGTGATTCCGAAGAGCTAGGGGAAGAAATAGCTGCCTATAAGGGCGGGAAGGGCACAGTTCAGTTTCCAATTGGATCTGAGTTGCCGCTCGACCTGATCCGCCGGATAGTGAAATATCGCCTGGGCGCAAGCAAATAGCTCTGACGGGGTCTCGACAAGACATCGCTCGTGTGCGCTTCCCCGGCGATTGCGGATTCTCCAGTTGTAATATCGGGTATGCTATCCTCTTTGGGTCTCCTAAACTAAACCGTGATCCTGCATTGTATGCAGAAGAGGCTCTGAAAGAGGGTTAGATGGCCGCCAGAATAATCACCTTTTTACTCACATTTATAGCCCATGTCACCGTGGGCGTTGTGATCCTTGCCGTGATGGTGATGGCGATGAATGGTTACAGCGAGAGCGATGCGATGTGGGGCTTCGGAACTTATATCGTTCTGGCGTTTCTGATTACATTAGTGATGAGCATTTTGGCAGCGTTTTTGGTAAACCGACTCCTGGATCGAAAATTCAACACGGTAGTCGCGGTACTTATTACGGTCGGGGCGTTTTCGATTATTGGAATTGTGTTGAATGTGATCAGCGGTTTTATCGGTGCGATCGCAGCTGAGATCGTAAGGGTCAACTTCTGACCTTTCCCGAACGAAATTCAATACACGATTTACAAATGGGGCAAAAGATAGGTTTAGTTCAAACGCGTGGAATTGGCGATATCATTATTGCCCTGCCGATCGCGGATTTTTTTCTCGAAGGCGGCCACGAGGTAGTGTGGCCGATAGATGCACGGTTCGTGAGTATGTTCCGGCGCGTAAAGCCCGGCGTACAATTCGTCGGAGTTGAAAAATCCCCACCAGATTCTCGAGATTTCTTTCTCAATGAACCGCTTGAATTGATACGTGAACATCGGTGTGACCGCACCATCATTCTTTACAGTTTCCTGAGCGGTCTTAACATCTGCGATCCGCGGCTGGCAAAATCACTCAAATTCGATGAGTACAAATACGCCATTGCAGGCGTTCCGTTCGACCTCAAATGGAAGCTTAAGATCGAGCGCGACACAGGCCGCGAAGAAGCTCTTTTTAATAGCCTGGAAATCGAAGGCGATTATGTTCTGGTGCATGATCAGGGGTCTGACGTCGAAATGCGGATCCCGATCCCGGCTGAGATCCAACGAGAGTTTCAAATCGTTTACGTCGCCGAAAAAACGGATAGTCCGTTTGATTGGCTCCTCGCGATCGAACGCGCCGCAAAGCTGTATATGATCGACAGCTGCCTAGCCAATCTGGTCGAGCAATTGAATCTGACCCAAGCTAAAAAGCTCTTTCTGCGTTCCGATGTGGGTTTCACGCCGGTCTACAAAAACGGATGGCAATTTTCGTCTCTACAACCATCGAGCTGAAGTAGCTGCTTTGCAAGTGCGACATAAAATAGTATGCCGACCATAGTGTTAAACACACACATCAATGCCCCACCAGAGATATGTTTCGACCTCATGCGTGACATCAGGCTTCATACCGAAACCACGATGCAGACAGATGAAAGAGCGATAGGCGGCGTTACCGAGGGTAAGATCGGTCTCGGCGAAACGGTCACATTCGAGGGCACACATTTCGGTATGCGTCAGCGCTTGATGGTAGAGGTAGTCGAGTTTGATCGTCCGTGGCTATTTGCCGATGAGATGATCGAGGGACGATTTAAGAGTTTCAAGCACATCCATGAGTTTCAAAAGCTTGAAGCGGGAACTCTCATGGTGGACACTATTGAGTGGACATCGCCGTTTGGAGTTCTCGGCAAACTCGTTGACAAACTTCTCCTAGAACGCCATTTACAAAACCTGGTTAGCACTAGGAACAATCGCCTCAAGCATATCGCGGAGCAGCAAAGGATCTCGCCGGAAATCACGTAGATCCAATTCTTACCCAATTATTACAATGGCCGGGCGGCCGACCTGATACCCTAAAAGAGTCTTACTTTAATTACTGCAATATTATTTGATGCAAAACGTCCTCGAATTCGAAAAGTCCCGCAGCGGAGTCAATTGGAAAAATGTCGCGATCGTGACGACATTTCACCTGGCGGCCATACCCGTGTTTTTCTCTTTAAGCTGGGAAAATTTCGCCGTGCTGTTGATTGGTAATTGGATCGTCGGAAGCCTCGGCGTCGGCCTCGGCTGGCACCGTTTGCTGACCCACCGGAGCTTTAAGGCACCGAAGTGGCTCGAATATTTTCTTACCATTCTTGGCACAATGTCGATGCAGGACCCGCCCGACAAATGGGTGGCGACCCACCGTATTCATCATAAATATGTCGACACGGATAAAGACCCGCACTCGGCCCGCTCAGGATTTTGGTGGCCGCAGATCGGCTGGGTGCTCTGGGGTAGATCTCAGGACCATGATGCCGAGACCTTAAAACGATATGTTCCCGACCTTTTAAAGGACCCGGGCCAGGTATTGATATCCCGCTATTTCTATATACCGATAATCGTTTCGGCCGCTCTATTGTTTGCTTTAGGCGGATGGCAGTTTGTCGTCTGGGGTGTGTTTGCACGCGTGGTCGTGGGCTGGCACACGACGTGGTTCGTGAATTCGCTTGCGCATATTTACGGTAAACGTCCGCACGACACCGGTGACCTCTCCACAAATAACTGGTTCGTCGCCATTCTCACTTTTGGCGAGGGGTGGCACAATAATCATCACGCGTTTCCGACGTCAGCACGGCACGGGCTCCAATGGTATCAGTTCGATATGAACTGGATCGCGATCAGCATCTTCAAGAAGCTGGGTTGGGCAAAGCAGATCAAACTGCCCGACCTCAAGCCTGCAGCCGCTGAATTGAAAAGAGCAGCATAAAATATTAGTATGCGGGGGTAAATGGAGAGCAGCTATGAACACTAACCCGCAAAACTACTCCGAATTTTGGGACTTCTATGTGCAGGAACACAGTAAACCGCTGACGCGGCTGCTGCATTTTATCGGAACTTCGCTTGGTATCATTTTGCTGGTCTTTTTCGTTGCCAGCGGGCAATGGTATTTCTTTCCCGCCTTTTTTGTCATAGGCTACGGCTTTGCGTGGTTTGCACATTTCGTCATTGAAAAGAATAAGCCCGCCAGTTTTAGATTTCCGCTTTGGTCATTTATCAGCGATTTCAAAATGATGTGGTACATGGCTACCGGCCGTATGGGTCAAGAGGTCCGCAGGGTTTCCGGTAAATGATCGATCCCAGTCAAGAACGCTATAAGGGTGAATTGGGGATCGGTAGCCGCATCTTCGCCACGGTCATGGGGTCTACGTGGGTAGCTGTCGGTTCTTACGGGGCGTATCGCGGAGCAACTACCGACCCGTGGTACATAATTGCGCTGAGCTTGATCGCAATTGTCTATGGAGCCCTCTGGCTAAACACAGCCCGCACCGGAAAATGGGGAAAGATACCGCTTTGGCCTTAGCGTCACATCGAGTTCGAGATAAGCTCGAGCGAGCGATCATAGCGATATGAGATGCCCATATGTCCGTCATCGAATTCCTCGTGGATGTAAGGTATATCATGATCACGCAGCCGATTCGCCAGGACGCGTGCGCCGATATCGAGCGAATATTCGTCACGAGTGCCAGCGTCTAAATACAGCAGCTTAAGGTTCTTTAGGTTTTCCACATATTTTTCCACAAGCCGTACCGGGTCATGCTCCAACCAGCGTGACCAGACATCTCTCCGCAGCTCGCCTGTTTCCATATCAAAAGGCAGGTCGTAACCCGTGCCATTCGGTGAATAGCATGCGCTCATTCCGATCGTATTTAAGGCGTAGTGGTCATCTCTGCCTTGCTTTTCAGAAGAGTGAAATCGCTTCATAAACCCCCTGGGGTCGCCCTTTATCAGCCGGAACGCTTTGGTAAAATCACCTGGATAGCACACTTCAAAATACGCATCGCCTGCCGTCGAGCACACCAACCCGAATTTGTCGGCGTGCCTTAGCCCCATCATCAGGGCCCCATATCCGCCTGATGATTTGCCCATTACCGCGCGAGATCCGCGATCGGCGACAGTACGAAAGTTCTGATCCACAAAAGGCACGATCTCTCGCGTTAGATAGTCTTCGTAATTCCCTGTGGCCGTTGAATTGATATATTGCGAGCCGCCGTAATAGGTAAAGCAGTCGGGCATTACCACGATCATCGGTTTGATAGTACCGGCGGCTATCAGGCGGTCCATCCGTTCGGCGAGGTTGGGTGTAAAGGCGTGATCATTAAGAAGCATTTTCCCGCGGCCGGTAAAACCAGTGAGGCAATAAACCGTCGGATATCGTTCGATACTTGCGCCATAGCCCGGAGGCAGATAGACATAAAGGTCGCGGACGTGCGGATCGCCGAGCGGATTACCCTCAAGGGTCTTGCTCGTAATAGTGGGGTTAACTACCGATCCTTTCATCACTTGAGTATCAGACATAATTTAGTTTTGTCGGATTATAGCGTAAAATCCGATGTTATGGCCGCTGGCGAACTAGTAAATGTCAATCCGCAGCTGTTGAGTTCGACGATCGAATTTCTCACGGCGATGGTCACGCCAACCCTGCTGATCTCGGCTACTGGTTCGCTTGTGCTATCGACCTCGACACGCCTTGGAAGGGTTGTCGACCGCGTCCGGGCTTTGGAGGTCCGCCTCGGTGAATTGATCTATGTCACTAATAAAGACGAGGTCCCGCTATATGACGAACGGGTCGAGGTCATCGTCGACCTTTTGGACAAGGTGACCTCCCGGTCGCGAATACTGCAGCATGCGATGGCGGCTTTCTATTACGGACTCGGGTTCTTTATCCTGACAAGTGTCTCGATAGCGGTTGTCGGTCTTTTTGGCATTTATCGGTGGATGCCGATCCCTATCGGCATCGTTGGCATAATGTTCCTATTCTGGGGAAGTCTGCTGATGCTGCGTGAAACCCGGATGGCAACCGCAACAGTAAACGCCGAAATGGATTTCGTTTGGGCGCTCGCCAATAAAGTTGCGCCGAGATCGGTGATCGACAAGTACGAGCCGAAGGGTCGATTCAGCGGAATGGCGACGGCGAGGATCAAAAAGAAGAAGAATGGACCCAAAGTATCTAACACTCTTGGCGGCGAATGAATTGGAGCCGCGTATAGTGGGGCTCGAAAGGCTTTTGAGTTCTTGCACCGTTTGTCCAAAAGACTGCGGGAACGACCGCTTGAAGGACGAGATCGCAGCCTGCTATTCCGGCCGCTTGCCGATCGTCTCCAGCTACACCGCGCATTTTGGCGAAGAGCCTTGCCTTTCGGGCTCCCGCGGCGCCGGCAATATCTTCTTCGGCAACTGCAATCTCCGCTGCGTCTATTGCCAGAATTACCAAATATCGCAGACCTGGCGTGAGCAGAAAAAGAACGAGGTCACTCACGAGCGCCTCGCCGAGATGATGCTCGAGCTGCAGGACCGCGAATGCCATAATATCGGTTTTGTTTCACCCACTCATTTTGCTCCGCAAATGGCCCGCGCGATCCTGATCGCCGCCGAACGCGGCCTCCGGCTGCCGATCGTCTACAACACGAACGCATACGACTCTGTCGAGGTTCTAAAACTGCTCGACGGTATTGTCGACGTCTATCTTCCAGATCTTAAATATGCGGATGCCGGTGCCGGTTTTCAATACTCAAAAATCCGTGATTATCCCCGGTACGCCCGTGCGGCGATAAAGGAAATGCACAGCCAGATGGGCGGCGAACTGGTCTTCGGCGACGACGGCTTACTAAAACGCGGCCTGATGATCCGCCTGCTAGTTCTGCCCAATGAAATCGCCGACCTTGCCGCGAACCTCCGCTGGATCCGCGACGAGCTCGGACCCAAAACCGCCGTATCCCTGATGGCCCAATATTACCCGACCAATAAAGCAGCAACCGACGAGCGTTACATTCTCCTCTCGCGGCGCATTTCGGAGGGCGAATGGTTCGAGGCTGTTTCGCTGTTGGAAAATCTAGGTATCGAAGAGGGTTTTATGCAGGAATACGAATCGGCAACCTATTATTACCGGCCAGATTTTACTGACCACGAAAAGCCTTTCAAGGACATCCGGGATTTTACCTAGTAGAAAAGATGAACGAGAATAAGGACATAGAAGAAAGCCGGGCCGAAAAGCTTAAATGGCTTAGGGCTGCGATTGAGAAAGGCATGGAAGATCTACGGGAGGGCCGCGTAGAAGACGGACCCACTGTCATGGCACGAATCCGTCAAAATCTTCTTAACCTTAAAGTTCGAAAGGAGGCAGAAAATGAAGATCGGTGATAACGCCCCTGACTTCACTATGACAGACGGCGCTGGCAACACCTGGACGCTCAGCGACCACCGCGGCAAGACAGTCGTATTGCTTTTCTACCCGGGCGATAACACACCTGTCTGCACGGCACAGCTTTGCTCGGTGCGGGACCACTGGTCGGAATATCAGACGACGGGTGCCGAGGTTGTTGGGATATCGACTGACTCGGTAGAGTCGCACAAGGGATTTGCGGAAAAACACCAACTACCACTTCGACTCCTTTCCGATCCCGATCGTAAGGTTTCTGAAATGTACGATATGAAGTCGTGGCTCCCCGGCCGCTCGGCACGCGGTGTGGTTGTCATAGATAAAGATGGCAAGATCGCCTATCACAAGGCCCAGCCGTTGAGCCTCTTCAAGCCCGCAGACAACGAGGTACTTGAAGCCATCCGGAATGCCGAGCCCGGCGGGTCGTGGTAGAATCCAGCTATGGCTTTATTTGGTGACAAATTCAAATGCGGGCGTTGCGGGCAAAAGGGCGAGGCGCTAGGTTATGCCCCTATCCCGACCGAACTAGGACAAAAGATCGGTGCTGAGATGTGCCAGGGTTGCTGGAAAGAATGGCAGGAGAAGCAAAAACAGCTCATCAATCATTTCGGCCTCGATGTCTCGAACCCGGATTCACACCAGTTCCTTTTCGATAACATGAAGATCTTTTTCTACAACGAGGGTGTCGAGTTGGCACAGATCGATACGACGCAGGAAGGAAAGGTCAATTGGTAACTGATTGAGCAATTTCGGAATAGGTTATAAGTGGGAAGTGCAAAGTACTAAGTTTAATTATCACTTTTAACCTATCACCTATCACTTATTCCGGGGCCATGCCGGTGAACTTCAAAGCTCCCGAATTTATGCAGTACCGCAGCCCGGTCGGCTTTGGCCCATCGTCAAAGACATGCCCGAGATGCGAACCGCACCGTGCACATTCGACCTCGACCCTCACCATGCCATAGGTCCGGTCTTTCTTCTCGACAACATTCTTTGTCGAAACAGGTTCGTAAAAGCTTGGCCAGCCGGTGCCGGAATCAAACTTCGTCGTGGAACTGAATACTTTTAAACCGCATGCCGCGCAGTGGTAGTCGCCCGGATCTTTGTTGTTGTCGTACTCGCCTGAGAACGCACGTTCCGTTCCATCTTCGCGGAGAATATGGAATTGTTCGGGCGTGAGCACAGCTCGCCATTCTTCCTCAGTTTTCTCGACCTTAATGCCGTCAAATTCAGCCTCGGCCGCCGTCAGGTTAATCGTGGCAGGGGTTGATGACGGCGAGACTGAGGCAGCAGAGGTCGGTCTTGGATTGGTCGTTGATACTTCAGAACGGCAGGCCCAACCGACGAAAGCTGAAACCATGAGAAGCAAGGTTGCGAATAAAGTCCTGTATCTCATAAATCTATGATGGAATTCGATGTCGCGGGCGTGTCAGATTCATAGTTACTAAAACATCGCATTCTAATAAACTATAATCGCGGCATCAACGGCTAAATGGCAAAACAGCTCGAACAGAAACATACGCTCGCAGTCAGATGGCTCCATTGGCTCAACTTTCCGCTGCTCGCCGTCATGATATGGAGCGGCCTGCTGATCTATTGGGCAAATCCCGTCTACGGTCTGTGGCTTGGGCCAATTAAGCTACTTCACTTTTTCCCCCAATGGTTCTACGACGGGCTTGGCATACCCCAAAGATTGGCCGAGGGGTTGCAGATCCACTTTTTTTTCATGTGGCTGTTCACGGTGAATGGCCTGATATATTTGTTTTATCTCCTCGGTTCCGGAGAATGGCGGGCTATCCTTCCGGTTCCGGGTTCTTTTAAGCGAGCAGCCCGCGTCGCTCTGCACGACGCTTATGTCGTCAAGACCCTACCGCCGCAGGGCAAATATAACGATGCCCAACGCATCGCATACACTGGAGTAATTGTTATGGGGACCGCCTCGGTGCTGTCAGGTTTGGCTATTTATAAACCGCTGCAATTGGCCTGGCTAACCGCGATGTTCGGCGGCTATGAATGGGCCCGGTGGGTTCACTTCTGGCTGACGATCGCGTTCGTTTTGTTCTTCGCGATCCATGTAATTCAAGTCGCGATCGCGGGCTGGAGCAACTTTCGCTCGATGATAACCGGAAATGACATGGTCGAGGCCAAACCGCCAGACCGCTCTGCGACACCCACGACGGAGGCAGATATATGAGCCGTGACGACGAACGCCGTGCAAACACGGCCCGCATTTTAAACGAAAAACGTCGCCTTTCTCCATCGATGGCCGAAGACGAGGCTCGGCGTAAAATGGCCGGATACTCACGCCGCGGATTTGTTGTCGGCGGTGTGGCCGCTCTAGCCGGTATTTTTGGATGGCGGTGGATCAGCGATGAGACAAAACTGGCGCTTTATCGGCGCACGTTCGAATTCAACGAGAGGATAAGCCAGGCATTTTACCGTCCTTCTCGACTCGCACCCGAGTTTGCGCCTGAGAGCATAAGCCCCAGGCGGGTCAATGGAATGGAAGGGCTCGAGGGCGACGTAAATCCCTCGGGATGGCGGCTTGCTGTCGGTGGGCTTGCTGGTCGCACTGATGACCTGCTGCTGACCCTCGAAGACATCAAAAGTTTACCGAGGACAGAGATGACCATAGAACTCAAATGTATCGAGGGCTGGAGCGTCATCGTCAATTGGGCCGGAGTGCGATTCTCAGATTTTGCGGCCGCATATCTTCCTGCAGCAATAGACGGCAGTATTGCCGATGTTGCCAACCGACCACAGGACCTGCCGCCTTACGTGTCGCTGTCGACGCCGGATCAGAAATACTTTGTCGGTTGGGACACGCCGAGCATCATGCATCCGCAAACTCTGCTCGCGTACGAGATGAATGGTTCACCGCTCCTGCCCGAGCACGGTGCTCCGCTGAGGCTAGCGTCAGCCGCCAAATACGGCATCAAGCAAATAAAGCGGATCGGCCGCATCGAATTTACTTCCGAAAGGCCGAGAGATTTTTGGGCCGAATACGGTTACGACTGGTACTCCGGACATTGATCGCCCTATGTTGCTCGACGCCGATTTTCAGTTGATCAATGAAGAGTTCTACACGGACTCCGTAACTCCTGAACAACTCGACCTACTTCTCCTCGACGGCTGGCGCCACTTCGGCCCGCATTTTTTCCGGTACAACCTCGGCATCTATGACAACGAGATCCGTCTCGTGCTGCCGCTGCGGGTCAAGCTCGCCGACTTCAAATTGTCTAAGAGCCAACGGCGGATATTACGCAGAAATGCTGATGTCGAGACGAATATTGGCCGGGTCACACTCGCTGACGAGACCCTGAGGCTTTTCGAACGTCACAAGCAGCGATTCAAGACCGGAGCCCCATCGACAATCTACGATTTTCTCGCTCGAGATGCCGAGCCCGTCGAAGTACTCGAGTTAAGTGTTCGTCGAGGCAACCGGCTTGCCGCGGCGAGCTTTTTCGATGTCGGCGAAACGTCGATCTCCAGCATCTACGGCATATTCGACCCGGATGAAACCGCTGACAGCTTGGGGATCTTCACCATGCTGAAAGAGATCGAATATGCGATGTCGACGGGAAAAACGCTCTACTATCATGGTTACGCATACGAAGGCAGATCGTTTTACGATTACAAAAAGCGATTCTCGGCTATCGAAATGTTTGATTGGCATTCCCATTGGTTGCCCTTCGATAACCGCTGATCAACATTTCCCCTGGCCCCTTCCGATCAATTCCACTCACTCGGTAAGAAACCTGCAAGCTTGCTGAAGCGGTTCCGTTCTATGGAACAAATGGCGCAACCGCGCTGTCTAAATCCACGGAGGCCCTTATGAGCAAATTCACCAGCCCGCTAGATAATATCCGCATCGCATCACCATGTTCCGTAAGTTGGGAGGGAATGTTCGGCAGCGAACGCAAGCGTTATTGCGGCGACTGTAAGCTGAATGTCTATAACCTCTCAAACATGTCCAGGCAAGAGGCCGAAAACCTGATCCTCAGCTCTGAGGGCCGCCTGTGCGTCCGCTTCTTCCGCCGTGCTGACGGCACCATCCTGACAAGGAATTGCCCAGTCGGTTGGGCGGCTGTAAAGCAGCGAGCCTCCCGCATGGCTACCGCTGCGTTCTCTATGATCGCCGGTGTACTTACGGGCATTCTCGGTTTTAACCTGCTAAGAAGTGAGTCGCCTACCCCCGGTCACCGATCGATGGGAGAGATCGCGATCCCGCTTGAAATAGCGGAGCCTGATTATCCTGTCATGGGAGCCATAAAGCTGGCAGCCGATCAGATCGAGAGCGGTGAGTACGTTAACGGCCAGATGGTAATAGGCAAGCCGCTTGTTTCCACAAATACGAAACTTCGAAAGTAAAAAGCCGGTTCCTTTGAGACGGCCATTTGATTTTCCTTCTCCTGTTCAGGCGACGATTAAGCGAGTTTGTTCACGATTTTCGCGATCAGCTTCGCTCGGTCGTAGCCATGCTAGCCCGCCTTACTGAAAAATCACTCCGACCGCCAATTCGTTAAACACATTCCTTACGATCAATGTTGTAAATGCTGTAAATTCACGACTTAGCCTTCTTGTCAAAAACCACCATATTTAGTGTTGACAAACCGAATCGACTACAATATAGTCTATATCCACTGATGTAACGGCCTGGGACGAACGGGCCTTGAGACCCGCCGGTCAATTCATAACACTGCGGTGCGAAACAAGCCGCCACGCTTTCCCGATACGGTGCGTGGATGTATAGCTTTCTCTCATTTTCGCCGCATCTCGGATTTGAACTGGCCGAAAAATCGATCACTGAGAGGAGAATCGACAGATCTTATGGACACTTTCTACTCATCAACCTCCACCGCCGCAGCTCGCCAAACCGAAGACTCAGCCCAGACCACAATGCAGGTGCGCAAGCGTAACGGCTCGCTCGAACCGGTCGATATCAACAAGATCGTCCGGGCCATCACGCGTTGCTGCTACAACCTGCCGTCTGTCGACAGCCTTCGGATCGCCACCAAAACCATCAGTGGACTGTATGACGGAGCCACCACCAGGGAACTGGACAAACTCTCGATCCAAACGGCCGCTAGCCTAATATTTGAGGAGCCGGAATATTCGCGGCTCGGTGCCCGACTCCTCAACCAATACATCGAAAAAGAGGTACGCAATCAGGAGATCCACTCGTTTTCTCAATCGATCGCTTTCGGCGTAAAAGAAGGGCTGATCGGCGAACGTGTCGCAAATTTTGTGATCGAAAACAGCCGCAAGCTGAACGACGCCATTGACCAGACGCGCAACGACCTTTTTGAGTTTTTCGGTCTGCGAACATTATATGATCGTTATTTGCTGAAGAATCCCGAAACTCGCGATGTCATCGAAACACCGCAATTTTTCTGGATGCGAGTCGCCTGCGGACTGGCCGAGAACCCTTACGAGGCGATCGATCTGTATAACCTGTTTTCATCGCTCGAGTACGTGCCGTCGACCCCGACGCTATTCAATTCCGGAACGCGTCACGAGCAGCTTTCATCATGTTTCCTTCTCGATTCTCCGCAGGACAGCCTTTACAGTATTTATAAAAAGTACTCAGACGTTGCAATGCTCTCGAAATTCTCCGGCGGCATCGGTATTGCCTATCACCGCGTCCGTTCGCAGGGCTCGCTGATCCGCGGCACTAACGGCCATTCAAACGGCATCGTGCCGTGGCTCAAAACCCTCGATTCGAGCGTTTCCGCCGTCAACCAGGGCGGCAAGCGAAAAGGGGCCTGCTGCGTTTACCTCGAAACCTGGCATGCTGATATCGATGATTTTCTTGAGCTTCGTGAAAACACGGGCGACGAGGCCCGCCGCACTCACAATCTGAATATCGCCAACTGGATCCCTGATCTCTTTATGAAGCGCGTCCAGGCCGACGGGCACTGGTCGCTATTCGATCCGAAAGTTGTGCCGCATTTTCCAGACCTTTACGGCGAGGAATTCGAGGCTGCGTACATAAAGGCGGAGGACGAAGGCCTCTTTGTCCGCCAGATACAGGCCCGCGATCTCTACGCCAAGATGATGCGGACCATGGCTCAAACTGGTAACGGCTGGATGACCTTTAAGGACGCAGCCAACCGCAAATCGAACCAGACCGGCCGCCCTGAGAATGTTATTCATCTTTCAAATCTTTGCACCGAGATCATCGAGGTCACGAGCGAAAATGAAACTGCTGTCTGTAACCTCGGATCGATCAACGCGGCACGGTATGTAAAATGGAACGCCGCCTTCCAGGCGGCGGATGGCCGGCAGGATGCCGGCGTTCCTGAGTTCGATTATGATAAGCTCCGCCGCAACGTCCGCCTCGCTGTCCGCCAGCTCGACAAGGTCATTGACCTCAATTATTACGCAATTCAAAGCACGACAGACAGTAACAATCGCTGGCGTAACATCGGCCTCGGCGTGATGGGTCTGCAGGACGTATTCTTCCAGCTTCGGCTGCCATTTGACAGCGATGAAGCGCGTAAGATCTCGGCAAAAATTCAGGAAGAGATCTACTTTTCGGCTCTCGACGCTTCATCTGATCTCGCTATCGAACGTGGTGTTCACCCGTCGTTTCCCGAAACGCGTGCGGCACTGGGTGATCTTCAGTTCGATTTCTGGGGTTTGACGCCCGATGACATGCCGCGTTGGGATGCGCTGCGTGAAAAGATCAAGGCGACCGGCCTGAGAAACAGCCTGATGATCGCCATCGCACCGACCGCGACGATCGCGTCGATCGCCGGATGCTGCGAGTGCATAGAGCCTCAGGTGTCGAACCTGTTCAAACGCGAGACGCTCTCGGGCGATTTTGTCCAGATAAACAAATATCTTGTCAAAGAGCTAAAGGCCCTGAATCTCTGGAACGATGAGATCCGCAACAAGATCAAACTGAGCGAAGGCTCGGTCCAGGACATCGCCGAATTTAACGATGAGCTAAAAGCGATCTACCGCACCGCATGGGAGATCCCGATGCGTTCGCTGATCGACATGGCCGCCGACCGCGGAGCCTTCATCGACCAAAGCCAATCGCTCAACCTATTCATGGAAAGCCCCAATATCGGCAAGCTTTCCTCGATGTATATGTACGCGTGGCAGAAAGGTTTGAAAACGACCTATTACTTGCGTTCGCGACCCGCGACCCGCATCGCACAGGTCACCGCCGCCGAAACGCAAACAAGCGCCGAGCCAACGGTAACATACACCGATCAAGAAGCACTCGTCTGCTCGCTGGAGAATCCGGAGGCCTGCGAAGCTTGTCAGTAGGGAAGAAAATATGCTCTTAGATCAAGGATTCAATTTAACATTACGCCCGATGAAGTATCCGCAGTTCTATGAGATGTATAAGAACGCGATCAAGAACACGTGGACCGTTGAAGAGGTCGATTTTTCGACCGATGTGATGGACCTGAAGAACAAGATGACGCCGTCTGAGCGGCATATGATCAATCGTCTTGTAGCATTTTTTGCTACGGGCGATTCCATCGTGTCCAATAACCTGGTCCTAAACCTCTACAAGCACATCAATTCGCCCGAGGCTCGAATGTATCTGTCGCGACAGCTTTACGAAGAAGCTGTTCACGTACAGTTTTACCTAACGCTGCTGGATACGTATATCCCCAACCACCACGAACGCGAGCAGGCGTTTGCGGCGGTCGAGAACATTCCGTCGATAAAGAAAAAGGCCGAGTTTTGCTTTAAGTGGATCGATTCCATCAATGAGCTTGACGCTCTGACAACTCGTGATGAGCGAAAGCAATTCCTGCTCAACCTGATCTGCTTCGCGGCCTGCATCGAGGGGCTGTTCTTTTTCGCGGCGTTTGCATACGTATATTTTCTGCGTTCGAAAGGGCTGCTCCACGGCCTCGCGGCTGGTACAAATTGGGTATTTCGCGACGAATCGGCCCATATGGCGTTCGCCCTTGAGGTCGTGAAAAAGGTGCGGGACGAGGAACCCGAGCTTTTTGACGAACACCTCAACCGCCAGATCGTCGAAATGATCGACGAAGCCGTCACCTGCGAAATGCAGTTTGCCGAGGACATTCTTTCAGGCGGCATCTCAGGCCTGTCGGTCGCGGACATGCGTCAATATCTGGAATTCATCGCCGACCAGCGTCTGGTAATGCTCGGTCTGCAGCGCGTCTACGGTGCGAAGAACCCATTCTCATTCATGGACCTCCAAGACGTGCAGGAACTCGCCAACTTCTTCGAACGCCGCGTCTCCGCCTACCAGGTCGCCGTAGCCGGAGAAGTGAGTTTTAGTGAGACGTTTTGATTGGAGTCGCTCGATAATCGACTCGGGAGGCAGTCAGCACAAAAAAGCGCTTTCCTCAAGCAAAATCACATTTTGATCAAATCTTGGCCGCTCCATTGAGCCGCGCCAGTTCTTCATCGAGAGGGATATTTCCTTATTTCATGTCAATTGCCGGTAATCCGCTACTTGAGCAGTTGCTTAAGTCGGTCAGCTATATTCTCGACTCTTTTCTGCTGCTGGGAAGAATGGTCTTTGATAATTACTACATTTTTTCCAATGGTGATTATCGCCTCGTGACCCCGGACAGGCAGCGGGATGGTTATCGACGTCTGTCCTGAGGTGATAGGCAACGGAGAAACCCCGTTAGGCGTTTTGCGACGATCCATCTCGGCCTTAGCTGTCTCCGCGTCCCTATATGTCAGAATTGAAATAGAGAGGGTCCCTCTCGGATCACCATGGGGGGTGTTTTGAAAGGCCTTGTCCAGAACCGTAAACAGCTCTCGACCGACCAAATATTCATTTTCATGATCTTGCTCCCATCCTGAGTCTGAATAGACTTTCAAGGTCTCATGGTCAAATGTTATCGCCTTGTCCGTTCCTTCAAGAGCCTCGATGATCCTCGCAACCTGTTGAGTAGACTGCTGATCCGGCCTCGAAATCCGCCACTGTCGCATAAAGACCGTGTACATCCCGTCTTTCGGCGCGATCCACAGATAAAACTCGCCGGCCACGTGGACGTAAGCTTCATCTTTAGAGCTCTGATACACCTGAGTTCGGAGACTTAGGTAAGGGTCGTCCCCTTTCCGTTCGGATATTCCTTTTATCCATCCCTTCTTGGTCAGAGCATTGGAAAAAAACGCGATCACGTGTTCCTTGTCCAATGGGCTGTTCTCCTTTGTCTTGTAAACCCGCGTGACTATTGCAAATGGGGAATGAAGTAAATTTAGGGACGATGAGTGACTGTTGAAAGGCTCCATCCCAGGGTATTCAGGAATTTGAAACACATAGCGCGGAGCCTCCTGAGCGGCAGTAGAAAAAGCGAGGGATAGTGCCAGGATATGCCCGAATATGAGTACTCTCTTGATAGTCATCGTTCCTCCATTTGGCGTACGAGCACCAGTACAAATGTTTCCACGCTATGATTTCCCGAATTGCGGCAAGGTGCTGAATGTTTCTATCTGGTTCTTAGATGTGAACAAACCAAAAAAGGCGGTATCGAGCGTTCCGCCGTTTCCGAGGCACTATGATTCACCTTATGAGGTTCGATTTACTCATATGTCTTTCCACGATGCTTGACCCACCCGCCGACGTGCCGTCCGGCCTGGTCGTGATGTGTCCAATGGATCAGCCCGCCTTGCTCGTTCCAGACATACTCTCCGAAAAAGCTGACTGCGTCGCCAACTTTTATCTCAGCTATCCTAGGAGCAAGATCTATGTTGTGCTGGATCAGGACCGTCCGCCCCGAGGCAATCCGAACGATGAACCGCTGATGCCGCGAACCCTCCTGGTCGTCCGATAAAATTCGCGTGACGACGCCCTCGCCCTCGACCTGAACATCATTTTTGCGCTGCTCAAATGCTTTTGCGACCGATGCTTTGTCTACCGTCTCTTCCGGCAAACCCGTCGGCGCGCAGGCGGCGATCGCTCCGATAAATATGGGTACAAGGATTATCAGTCCCGCAATTCGAATTTGGCCAATTTTCATACGCTATCAATATCACCACACGCTTTTTCTGACTAACGATTCCGAGCCATTCCGATGGCTCCCGTTCCCGGGCCGCCGCCGGTCGAAAAGAATACTTCGATTTGTATTATGCCTTATGGGTTTTCGACTTATCGAATAGCTTTCTCATACGGCGAAGCGTTTCATGTTATAATGTTGCACGCATTGCACGATGTATAATACATTGTATGATCCGCTAATTTGGTAGAAGTTATGGGACACTAGGAAATTAAGGTAACTATATACAGATGAATAGGTTACCTGACCACAGAATGTCCCGCCCTGGGACAAAAACGTGCTGATTTGAATTTTTCTTGCCCCCGAAAGTAAGATCATTGATCTTGGAAAATCTTTTGTGAACCGTCCAACGGAAGTATTTCGGTTGGGCTTACGCGTTCGAAAGTCGCGGTCTTTTTCCTTATACTGTCGCGGAACTTATAATGTTGTTTATGAACAATCAGGTTACCGATTTTATTAAACATCACTATCGCCATTTTAATGCGGCGGCTTTGATCGACGCGGCTGAGGGGTACGTGCAGCACTTAAGCGGCGGCGGGAAGATGATGATAACGCTCGCGGGGGCGATGTCGACGGCGGAGTTGGGATTGAGCCTGGCGGAGATGATCAGGCAGGATAAGGTGCAGATCATCTCCTGCACCGGGGCGAACCTCGAGGAAGACCTGTTCAACCTGGTCGCGCACGATTTCTACGAACGCGTTCCCCATTATCGTGACCTGACGCCTGAAGACGAGCAGCGGTTGCTAGACCGCCACATGAATCGCGTAACCGATACATGCATCCCCGAGCACGAAGCTATGCGTCGTCTCGAAAAAGCGATGGTCGAGGTCTGGACCCGTGCCGAGGCCGAGGGTGAGCGCTACTTCCCGCACGAATTTATGTATCAGGTGCTGAAGAACGGTTCGCTCGAGGAGTATTACCAGATCGACCTGAAAGACAGCTGGATGTACGCCGCGATGGAGAAAAACCTGCCGATGGTCGTGCCCGGCTGGGAAGACTCGACGATGGGCAATATGTTCGCCGGCCACGTGATCAGCGGCGACATCGAGAACGTCCATACCGTCCGCACCGGTATCGAATACATGACGATGCTTGCCGATTGGTACACAAACAACGCCACCGACGATTCCACCATCGGCTTTTTCCAAATAGGCGGCGGCATCGCGGGCGATTTCCCGATCTGCGTCGTCCCGATGCTCCACCAGGACCTGCAACGCGAAGGCGTCCCCGTCTGGGGCTACTTCTGCCAGATCAGTGATTCGACAACCAGCTACGGCTCCTACTCCGGCGCCGTCCCCAACGAAAAAATAACCTGGGGCAAGCTTGAGGCGAGCACGCCGAAATTCATTGTGGAATCGGACGCATCGATCGTCGCTCCGCTAATGTTTGCTTATATTTTGGGCTGGTAATCAGCACAGGGTTCTGCCGCGATCACGATTGACCCGCGATGTTATAATTCCGTTATGACTGTACAGACAATACCCGATCTCGATGAAATGACCGCAGCTCAGCAGATCGAGCTGATGGAAGCTCTTTGGAAAAGCATGAGTGAGAGGAATCTTAATGGCGAGCCGCCGGAATGGCATCGACAGTATCTCGCCGACCGTGAAAAGGCACTTGCGAATGGCGAAGACACATTCATCAGCCTCGACGAATTTGAGGCCGACATCCGAACCAAAGTGAAATGAAGATCCGTATACTTCGATCCGCAAGGCGCACGATTGCCGACGGGATCAGGTTCTATGAGAACCTCGAAGAGGGACTGGGAGCTTATTTTCTAAACTCAATAATGGCAGATCTTCGTTCGATGAGCATCTACGCTGGGGTTCATCAAAAGTACGAATATACATACTACAGAATGGTCTGCAAACGATTCCCATATTCGATCTACTATCAAATGGATGATTCTACCGTGAATGTTTACGCGGTTCTCGACGACCGCCGAGACCCGAAAAGGGCGGAATACCTCCTCGATGAGATCGGGGAATAATTGCTGGAACGCATCTATCCTCGCCCCGTTGATGTTTGCCTTCATTTTGGGATGCTAATGATTGATGTTATAGATAAGCGTGCTGGCGTCGAGCGGATTGATCCTGAGCCCGGATCACACGTAGGAATTGCACTGCAAACGCTTGGAGCGATGCCTATCAATGGTCTTCGGCATCCTTTCTATTAGGACTCAAATGGCTGGTTCATTTGGTGCGGTGAATACTATGAGGATGACGACTTTTTTCAGCCGCTTCACGTCGAACATCTGACCGAATTCCTGCCGCAAGTTCTGAAGTACCTTTCTCTTCCGCCAGGATATCGGTTCCTGATTGACGATTCGGGACACGAAGACATCTGGTACGATGAATCGCTTTTGGATGTCGAATGACGGAACACGTCGATGTCCTAGCTATCGGTGGAGGCAAAACGGATTCTAGTTTCTGTGACGGTTAAAAACTGCCCCGGGAGTTTCTCACCGTAGTTTTCCAGAACTTGATTCAAAACAGTGATCTTATTTGATGACCGTTCGTTCGCAAGGCGTAGGAAGATCACTCCGTGATGGGGTCGGCGTTCGCGAAATATCATTTCGCCAAAATCCTTGTCATTGGTTATAAGTATCCAATTTTCATCAGAAGCTTTGGCTAATAGGTCGTCATCCGAGGTTCCGGCGGCGTTGTCAAACACCGAAAAAACCTCATGACCGAGGCCTTTCAACCATTTGGCGACCGCCGGGCCGGTACATTCGTCAACGAGAAAACGCACTTAGGCAGGCTCCACGACAAGCGGCATAAATTCGGTTCGGCTTAAAGATTCGCCGGCGAAAAGGAGGCAGGCTTTGATATCGTCGGGGGTCAACCCGTCATACTCATCAAGGATCTCAGCGGTCGTTGCTCCGTGTGCCAATAGGTTAAGTATGAACTCCACAGAGAGCCGCGTTCCCTTTATGACAGGCTTACCCGCTAAGACCTTAGGGTCAAGAGTTATTCGTTTAAGAAGTTCCTGATCATTCATGATATCGGTATTATATACCGTAATTGTTGGTTTTGAGGATAATTGTTAGTTGCGGCTGAAGTCGCCATTTTTGATAGTCCGAATCTATGGAGCATCTTGATGTCCTCATCGTTGGAGCCGGACTTTCGGGGATCGGGGCTGGGGCTCGGGTGCGGATGGATTGTCCGGGGAAGACGTTTGCGATACTTGAGGGGCGGAACGCAAGCGGCGGGACTTGGGATCTGTTTCGATATCCGGGCGTGAGGTCGGATTCAGATATGTTCACGCTGGGCTATCGCTTCCGGCCATGGAGCGACCCGAAAGCCATCGCCGATGGGCCGGCGATACTGAACTACATCCGCGAGACCTCTAAAGAATATGACCTTGACAAGGAAATACGTTACAGGCATCGGGTAAAGCGGGCGGAGTGGAACTCCGCAGAGGCCCGGTGGACGGTCGAGGCTGAGGTCGCGGGTTTTGAGTCCCCGCTTCAGCGGGCCGCCGCGTCGGAACAAGATGCCTTGGGCCCAACGGAAAGCCGCCTGAAGGCGGGACTCAAAACGGTCTTTTTCACTTGTGGTTTCCTTTATCTCTGCACCGGCTACTATGATTATGACGAGGGCTATACACCGGAATGGTCCGACTTCGAAAAATACACCGGCACGGTCGTTCATCCGCAGAAATGGCCTACGGATCTCGACTACGCGGGTAAGAAAGTGCTCGTAATTGGCAGCGGTGCGACGGCCGTCACACTCGTGCCAGCGATGGCGGAAACGGCAAAGCACGTAACTATGCTCCAGCGTTCGCCAACCTATATCGTAACCCTGCCTTCCGAGGATAGGATCGCGAATGTTTTACGAGCCATTCTGCCGGCTAAAGCGGCGTATGCTCTAACGCGTTGGAAAAACGTGCTGAGGCAGATGTTCTTTTACGAGCTCTCGCGAAGGCGTCCGTCTGTCATGAAACGGCTGATCGCAAAAGGCGTCAGGAACGAGGTTGGCGACGAAATTGCCGAAAAGCACTTCAAGCCGAATTACAACCCGTGGGATCAACGATTGTGCGTTGTGCCGGATTCCGATCTTTTCAAGTCGATCAAACGAGGCAGATCGTCGGTAATTACGAGCGAGATCCAGACGTTCACCGAGACAGGTGTTCGTCTGGTCAACGGAGAAGAACTCAATGCCGACATCATCGTCACGGCAACGGGCCTCGCGCTGAAGATAATGGCGGGTATGACGCTCGTCGTAGATGGCGAGACGGTCGATCTTTCGACGAAGATCGCCTATAAGGGCATGATGTACAACGATGTGCCGAACCTGGCGCAGGCTTTCGGCTACACGAACGCTTCGTGGACCTTAAAATGCGACCTGACGAGCGAGTATGTGTGCCGGCTCATCAAGCATATGGATGCGAACGGCTATGCTAGCTGCACGCCGCGGCTAAACGACATGAGCATTACACCCGAACCGGTGCTCGATTTCAACTCCGGCTACGTCCTCCGAGCTCTGCATACACTCCCGAGCCAAGGCTCGAAAACTCCCTGGCGGCTGCATCAAAATTACGTTAAAGACCTCTCTATGCTTCGCTATGGACGGGTCGATGACGGTACTATGGAGTTTCGCCGCGGGGTGGAATAAGTAAAATATGACGATCAGAAAAGACAGCGTCGCCGTCATTACCGGAGCCGGATCGGGCATCGGGCGAGCATTGGCGATGCGGTTTGCCAGGGAAGGCGTGGCTGGGATCGCGATCGCCGACGTAAACGCCGAGGGCCTCGGGGAAACCGAGAAATTGCTCAGCGACAAAACCAAAGTGACCGTTCACATTGTCGATGTTTCTGACCGCGAGGCGATGGCTGCCTTTGCGGACGAGGTCATCGCCAAACACGGCCGCGTAACCCACGCCATCAACAACGCAGGCGTCGCCTTAGGCGGTAACCTTCGCGAAGTCACGCTCGATGAGATCGAATGGCTGATGGGCGTCAATTTTTGGGGCGTGGTTCATGGCACAAAATTCTTCTTGCCGTATCTTGAAAAGGAAGAGTCGGCCCACATCGTCAATATCTCGAGTCTTTTCGGCATGATCGCCCCGCCGGGGCAGGCGGCATACTGCGCCAGCAAATTTGCCGTTCGCGGCTTTACCGAGGCACTCCGCCATGAGCTTGAGGGGACGAATATCTCGGTTTCGGCGGTCCATCCCGGCGGCGTAAGAACAAATATCGTGAATGCTGCCCGTATCAGCTCGGGCGTAACATTGACCGAGGAAGAGATCGCGAAAAAACGGAAATTCGAGAACAAGCTCCTCGCGAGAACATCGCCCGGCGAAGCCGCCGAGATCATCTTTCGCGGTATGATGCGGCGCAACCCACAGATCATCGTAGGCCCCGACGCGGCCATTTTGAGCCGGATCGCCCGCCTTTTTCCTCGAAGCTATCTGGCAGTGGGGAATTTCATCGGCGGCGGCGGACTCAAGAAAAGATGACTTCATAGCCGTACCTGAATATTCATGAAGCGGGAATACGGGTGTATCATAGCTCTCTATGCGTGACGAAATGATCATTGTGACAGGCGGTGCCGGCTTCATCGGCAGTGCCATCGTGTGGCGGCTAAACGAGCTCGGGTATGACGATATTATTATCGTCGACCGCATGGACGAGACCGACAAGTGGAAGAATCTGGCTCCGCTCCGGTTTGAGGATGTAATTGATGCAGACCGATTCATGCTGGAGCTCGACGCTTACGATGATGCGTCCGCGCTGATCCACATGGGCGCGTGCTCGTCGACGACCGAGCGTGATGCGCGGTTCATGTTCAGTAATAACTATCGCTACACGACCGAATTGGCCGATTTCGTTCTTGAGAACGACATGCGATTTATCTACGCTTCATCGGCCGCCACCTATGGCGACGGGTCGGTGGGGATGAATGATGCTATCGTCGATCTTCACAAACTTCGGCCGTTAAATCTTTATGGTTACTCCAAGCATCTATTCGACAAGTACGCGTCTCGCAACCGGATGTTTGACCGTATTGTAGGGCTCAAGTTTTTCAATGTTTTCGGCCCGAACGAAAACCATAAGGGCGATATGCGTTCGCTGGTCAACAAGGCTTACGAGGAGATCAAAGAAACCGGTAAACTGCAGCTCTTCAGAAGTCATAATTCGGAATACGCCGACGGCGAATTTGGACGCGATTTTATCTATGTCAAAGATGCGGTCGATATGACTCTGCATTTTTTGGAGAACGACTCGTGCGGGCTGTTCAATATTGGCTCGGGCCAAATGAACACTTGGAATTCGCTCGCCGATGCGATCTTTAAGGCGCTCGACCTGCCTCGCAATGTTGAGTTTATCGACATGCCCGAGCATCTTCGCGACCGTTATCAATACCACACCCAGGCCGACATTTCCCGCCTTCGTGAAACCGGTTATTCAGATAAGATCACGCCGCTTGAAGACGGGGTGGCCGATTACATTCAGAATTATCTCGTGCCCGGCAAGCACCTAGGCGACGAAGACCCGTTTTAAGTCCTGCCTTCAGGCGGCGGTTTCTCAGCGTTTTTTCGCGTAATTCGCGGGCAAAATTCTTTCTTGATCTGGACCGACCATCCTTATGCTCTCGTACTCACCGTCTGCTCTTATCGATTTTGCCCTTCCAAAATGGGAAGCTGATCCCGATGTCCGCATCGAAGACGCCTATAAATGGCTCTACCAGGCGACTCGCGGCGGCGAACACATGGTGCTCAGCCGTGAGGCAGCCGATGAAGCGCTTGAAAAAGAATGGCAAACTGTTGGCCCTTCGAAAAAAAACGAGCCCCTTTGGGAGCCCCTTTGTCCCGGTGGTAGGATCGGCCGGATTAACATCCGCCCCTTCAAAGACCGCGGCGGCAAAGCCGGCGACCTTGTCGATGGGTTTCTCGCCAGCAGCAGGGAATACAGGTCAGAGCCGGAAAGTTTTTTCGACGTTTGGGAACGGCTGGAGTTGAGGATCAAGGCCCACCAAACCGGCAATTTCCTTCATTCGGAGTGGCTCCGGCTCGATGCCGAAATGAAGGCGAAAAAGTACCCAGCTGTCCGTCACAGCAAACATTACTCGGCCGCGCGCACCCCTGCTTACCGGGTCATTACCGGTACTGAAGCTCAAAAACTTCTAACGGCTAAGATTGTTTAGTATCATCTGCGATACATTCGCCAATCTGAGAAAACCATGATAAAATATTTACGGAGGTTTGTGCATTGCCATTCTTAAACGAAGCATGACAACCGATAGCAAAACAGAGAGTGACAACCTATTTCAGAACGACATTCGGTGAAACACGTTACGCACAATTCGAAAAATGGGACAAACAGGCGTAAATCATTGAACCGGAAAGGTTTATTCGTCCCATTTTCTGTCCCGCATGGGACGAAACCATGATGATTCGTAAGACTAACGCCCGTACAGATCATGCTTGTCTCGCGGAAGATCGGGTTGCAGAAAAGTCTAAAGTGTTGATTTGATTGAAGTTGGCTAATCTGACCGGGGCTGTTTTTTAGGTTGAAATGCGAGACAGGGCTCTATTGGGAGTTAAACTGTACGGCTGCAAGTACTTAGCTGTATTACATGCAAGCGAGACAACATCGAGACAGCCCGAGACAACGAGACAGGGTCGATTCCGCTGGCTCAAAACCGTAAACTATTGTTTATAGATGAAGATCTTTCACGGCAGCGAGAACGCAAATATACAGAAGCCGACGGTCCTTACGCTTGGCGTTTTTGACGGCCTGCACCTGGGTCATCAGAGGATCATGCAGACGGTCGTCGAGCGCGCAAATGCCGCCGGAGCCGTAGCGACCGCGATCACATTTGACCCGCATCCGCGTGCCGTACTTCATCCCGCATCTGCACCTCCGCTGCTTCAGACGTTGGATCAACGCCTTGCCAATTTTGAGGTGCTCGGCATCGAACAGGCCATCGTTATCCCCTTTACAAGTGAATTTGCGGCCCAGCCGGCCGAGCGCTTCCTTTCCGAGATGATTCACGACCGGCTTCACGCTAAAGAGGTATATCTCGGCAGGGGATTCGCATTTGGCAAGGACCGAGGCGGAAATATCGATCTGCTGCGAAAAAAGAGCGCCGAACTCGGCTTTGTTGCCGATGAGGTCGAAGAAGTACAGATACGCGGACAGCGGATCAGCTCGTCCACGATCAGGCAGCTGCTTGCCGAAGGAAGGGTTAACCTGGCCCGCCGAATGCTCGGTCGTCCATATGGCGTCGAGGGCGTCATTATCCGCGGCAACCGCCGCGGCCACACGATCGGATTTCCTACAGCGAATCTGAAGCCCCATAATCGCGTGATTCCCCGGTTCGGTGTTTACGCCACCGCGACCTTGATCGAGGGCACGTGGCGAAAGAGCATTACAAACATAGGCGTTCGCCCCACCTTTGAGAATGACGCCGATCCGTCGATCGAGACCTATATATTCGATTTCGACGGCGAACTTTATGGTGATGTGCTTCGAGTCCGTTTTTTGCACCGCATCCGCGATGAACGCAAATTCAGCGGCATAGACGAACTTAAGGCCCAGATCGAACGCGACACCCGCCGTGCGAGGAACTATTTTCGGCACCGGGGCGTAATGAATATGCTCGAAGTGCTCTAAGCTATTGAGCTCTGAGCGTGTTATTAGGACAAATGTAAAGATGATCGATGCATCGAATCGCTTTGATTCAAGACGGCGAATAGTTGAATAGAAAATGGCTGAAATAACAAGCGGGACATTGGTTAAGGAACGAGAAGCCGCCGGGCGTAACGGGAACGACCCGGCTTCGGTTGTGTCGACGGCTGAGCTTGCGATCTCACGCCGGGTTACTAATGAGCAGATCCTGGAGGAGGAGCGAGAACTTCAGAAGGTTGAAACCGAAATACAAAAGGGTTACCAGGGCCTCAGAGGCTACTTCCGGCTGTTTGGTATTTCGCGCATTCTCGCGATGCTCTCACTTTACCTTTATCTCGATCAGTTCGACGTCCACAGCCAGCAGCAGATCAGGCAAAAGAAAGAACGGCTGGCGAAAGCAAAGCGGTTGACCCGCCTTGCGGTTTATGGCGAAAAGCTCTACGCAGTAAGGCTGTGGTTTTTTCAGATGTTTGTGCTCCTCGTCCGCCGGTTTGTCATCGGAAAGGGTGAGAATAAGGAACTTAATCAGGAAAAGCAGGCACTTTGGCTCAAGGAAAAGCTGATCGAACTCGGGCCCACATTCATCAAGATCGGCCAGTCGATGGGAACGCGCGCAGACCTGTTGCCGCTGCCCTTTGTAAAAGAGCTCGGCACGCTGGTCGACAGCGTACCGCCGTTTCCAAATGACGTGGCCTTCGCCCGCATCGAGCACGAACTCGGACTAAAAATTAAAGATGTCTATGCTGAATTTGACCTTGAGCCCGTTGCGGCGGCTTCGCTCGGTCAGGTTTATCGGGCCCGCCTGCACTCGGGCGAAGAGGTCGCCGTAAAGGTCCAGCGGCCGAATCTGGAAGCGACGATCGCCGGTGACATGCTGATCCTTAAAAAGGTCGCAAATTTTGCCGAGCGTTTTCCTCATCTTAGCGAAAACGCAGACTGGGCGGGCATGCTCCGTGAATTTGATTCCACTATCCACGAAGAAATGGATTACGTTGCCGAGGGCAAGAATGCCGAGCGGTTTCGCGAGAATTTTAAGAACTGGAGCAACATCCACGTTCCTAAGATCTACTGGAACGCCACCACCTCTAAGGTGATGACGATGGAATTTATCCACGGCACAAAGGTTACGGATCTTGAAGGGCAGAAGAGGTTGAATATTTCCTCCGCCAAGGTTAACCGTCTCCTGATCAAAACCTATCTCAAACAGTTGCTCGAGGACGGCTTTTTTCACGCGGACCCGCACCCGGGCAACTTGCTCGTAATGCCCGACGGGCGTCTCGCGTTCTTTGACTTCGGCATGGTCGGCCGAATTACGCCTGAACTGCAGGCAAAGATGATCGATGCTTTCTTTCATGTGGTCGGAAAGGATCCGGGCGGGATCGCCCAAGACTTGATCGAACTCGACTTCCTAAAGCCAGGAACCAGTCCAAAAGTCGTAAGGCCCGTCGTCGAAAAAATGTTCGAGTTTCATTTCAACCTGAAGCTCAAGGACATCAATTTTAAGGAATTGACTTATGATCTCGCCGATGTAATGTACGATTACCCGTTTCGCCTTCCGTCGAACTTCACCTATATTATGCGAGCTCTGATGACGCTAGAGGGCATCGGCATCATCACAGATCCGGAGTTCAATTTCTTTGAAACGGCCAAGCCGTACGCTAAGGAATTTATGCTGCGCCGCGAAGGTAAGGATTTCCGCAAGGTCTTCGTCGATAAAATAATGGGTCGCGACGAAGGCGGCAAGATCGACTGGGACCGCACGTGGAAACTCGCAAAAATGGCCTTCAAGACGGTTCTTAACAGCGGTTGAACGGTTGCAGGAAATGGGCGTATTGGGTAAATTTGCAGAGTGATCTACCAAACGCTTGCAATCACTTTTGTTTGCCTGATCTGCGTCTGTGAAATTGTATCCCAAAAAGTCATGTCTTCTGCCGAACGCCTCACGATCAAGCAAGTCGATAAGGACTTTCCCGTTGAACAATTCGATCATCCAGCTTGGAAGGGTGCGACGCCCATTCGAGTTAACACCTACTGGTCAGGCGAGAACGCTCCAAGTAAACGAACGTTCAGGGTAGAGCTGCTCTGGTCTGTCAATTCACTTTATGTCCGATTTGAAGCGAATCAGTATGAGCCGCTGGTCGTGAGCGAAAAACCTGACCTTTCTAAGAAGGTGCTCGGACTCTGGGATCGGGATGTTTGCGAGATCTTCATTGCTCCTGATAAGAAAAACCCCAACAAGTATTACGAGTTTGAGATCGCGCCTACAGGAGAATGGATCGATCTCGGAATCGAGGTAATACCCGAGGGACGCAAGACCGATTGGGATTACAGATCAGGGATGACCTCCGCCGCGAGGATCGATAGGGACAAAGTGATCATGGCGATCAGGATTCCGTGGGAGGCGTTTGGCTCGAAACCAAAACCCCGCGATATTTGGCTTGGCAACATTTTTCGCTGCGTCGGTAAGGATCCAGATCGCGGCTATCTCGCATGGCGGCCGACAAAGACCGCGAAGCCGAATTTTCACGTGCCTGAGGCGTTTGGGGAATTTCAATTCGTGTCAGAATCCGCTCCGTAAACGAAGCCATAGGAGGGAATCGCAGATGAACGCAAATAAACACAAATTATTGTTTTTTTCTGCGTCTATCTGCGTTTATTCGCGGTAAATAATTTAGACAGTCATTCCGCCGTCAACGGCGATTGTCTGGCCAGTGATGTAGCTCGACGCTTCGGAAGCAAGAAAAACCACGACACCTTTAAGCTCGCCTTCCTTTCCGATCCGCGGGATGACATTGTTCTCCTGTATCGAGCGTTCGTATATATCGATCACCGCATCCGCGAGACGTGAATGAAAGAAGCCAGGAGCGATGGCATTTACGCGAATGCCGCGTCGTCCCCAACTCGCCGCAAGTTCACGCGTTAAGCCAATTAGTCCGGCCTTGCTTGCAGCATAACCTGCATAGAACGGGCCGTTAGCCGATGACGTAATTCCGGCGATCGAGGCGATATTGATGATCGAGCCGTTCCCTTGCGACAGCATTTGGCGACCTGCGGCCTGTGCCATCAGAAAACAGCCGGTTAGGTTTACGTCGATCACTTTTTGCCATTGTTCCAGCGTCATTTCCTCGGGAATCGCGCCCCACGAGATGCCGGCATTGTTGATCAGAATATCGACAGAGCCAAACCGCTTTACGGTGGAATCGACGACGGCCTGAACCTCTTCAGGCCTTGATACGTCGCAAACCTTGCCTACGGCGGTGAAACCACGTTCCGCAAATACCGTAACGGTTTCATCCAGCCATTCGCGGCGGCGAGCGCACAGCATCAGATTCGCGCCGGCCTCAGCTAAAGCTTCCGCCATTTCCTTACCGATGCCGCGAGAGCCCCCCGTGACAATCGCTGTTTTGCCCGTAAGATCAAAAAGTTCCTTAACATTCTTGGTCATATTGATTGTTTTGCAAGCTAGAATATCACGCCCATCGTAAGTTTGCGGGCTTTCGGGCAATGCGGTTTAATAAAAATATGTCGAAAACCGAAAAGGAACTCGCCTTTCTGCGCGACCTGTATGTCGAGTCCGAATGGACGCGCCGCTTTACCGAGCTCGTTGATAAGCACATCGACCTATTCGATTCAGAGAATCTCGCATATCTCAATTCGGGTACAGGCGGCCACGCGCTTATTCTCGACGAAAAGTTTGGTGAAAAGATAGACATCTTTGCAACCTGTGCCAACGAAACTGAGCTCACGATCGCCTCTGACAAAGCCGCTGCCGTGAGTGCGAAGGTTGATTTTTCCTGTATCAGATTTGAGGACGATGCTTTTGACGCTGTTTTAGCCGATGCTACGCTTGTTCCGCCATTAGAGATTGGCGAATATATAGCCGACGCGACTCGAATTGCAATAACGGGCGGCGATGTGGCCGTATTCCTGCCGTCTCATGGTAGTTTTGGCGAGGTGTTTTCGCTCTTGTGGGAACTGTTCTTTACGGAGGAGCTCGCCGACCACGGAGCTGTGGTCGAGGAGTTCATCGCTCAGCTTCCTTCCGAGTCAAAGCTGGAATCAATAGCTGCAGAAGCCGGACTCGTCAATATACAGATTAAGACGCAGATCGAGATTTTCGAGTATGAGAATGGCGAGGAATTCGTAGCATCGCCTCTCGTCGCGGATTTCCTGTTCCCGTTTTGGTTTGACACACTCGACGATGATGAGAAGGATCAGGTTTCGGAGAAACTTGCCCAATTGATCGATAGTGAAGAAGGCGATCTGAGCTTTCGTTTTACGGTGAAGTCGACGCTGCTGACAGGGACAAAAGAAAATTAGCGAAACCAAAAGATGAACGATAAGCGCTCTGCGATCATAGACTCCCTACTTCCGCCGGAGATGGCGTTAATGGCTGAAGATGTCGGCGCAAAAAAGGCCACGATGGGGTTGATGCCTCTATTCGTTTTGTCAATACTGGCGGGCGCGTTTATTGCATTTGGAGCGCTGTTTGCGACGACCGTGGCCGCCGGGGCTGAGGGGGTTCTGCCTTACGGTGTCATAAGGCTTTTAAGCGGATTCGTTTTTTCGCTCGGGCTTGTTCTTGTCGTGATCGGCGGAGCAGAGCTATTTACCGGTAACAATTTGATCGTAATGGCATGGGCCAACGGGCGGGTCACCACGTTTCAAATATTGCGGAACTGGCTAATTGTTTATCTTGGGAACTTCGTCGGTGCGCTCGGCGTGGCGGTGATGGTCTTCCTGAGCGGACAGCACCTATTCGGCGGAGGAGCAGTGTCAGCCGTCGCCCTCTCGATCGCCGATCACAAATCAGGACTTGGACTGGTAGAGGCTATCCTTCTTGGGGTTTTGTGTAATGTACTGGTCTGCCTGGCGGTTTGGATGAGTTACAGCGGCCGATCAACCATGGATAAGGTTATTGCCGTGGTTCCCCCGGTTACTGCATTTGTTGCAGTGGGATTTGAGCACAGCATCGCAAATATGTACTTCATTCCGCTTGGCTTGATGATCAAGTACCGCCCATCCACCGACCTTTGGACTTCGATCGACAGGACAGCTGCCAATTATTCGTTTCTGACGATCGAAAATTTCTTTATTAACAACTTATTGCCGGTGACCCTTGGAAATATTATCGGCGGCGCTGTGTTGGTAGGTGTCGTTTACTGGTTCGTTTATCTGCGAAAGGCAAGTTGAATCATCGGGAAGGTCAAATCAAACGTATCGACCGGATCGAGAATCGAAATTGACTAAGAGAACTGAATTTTCGACTTTTCCTACTGAGTTTCGAAAACGAGTCTGAAATGTTCAATTAGAGTTCGCTTCTGCCCGGTTCCGCATTTCGTCAACTTTAGCTTCGTCTCTCACCTCAGCGATGGCCGGGGCATCGGCCGAGTTAAGCTTCTGTTTTTCAGCGGCCTCTTCTTCTTCGGCTTCGCGTAAACCTTCCTTAAATGCTTTTCGCGATTGGCCGAGCGATTTTGCAAGCTGCGGCAGACGCGTCGCTCCAAAAAGGAGGAACAGCACCGCGACGATAAGTATTATTTCAGTTGATCCTAATGCCATGGCTAACATAACTATCCCCTATTGGCCGTGAAGCGGCCGGATATTTCCACAAGTCAGTATATCATCGTTTTGCCCGCCCTACGATTTGAATCGTTCCATCGCATCCACGAGGGCCGATGTTATTCCTTTCTCCGAAACCGAATGACCCGCGTCCGCGACCACATTAAATTCCGCTTCGGGAAAGGCCTTGTGAAGTTCCCACGCAGAGGCGATGGGGCAAACGACGTCATAACGGCCCTGCACGATCACCGTCGGAATATGTCGGATCTTATCGACATTCTCGATCAGATAATTCTCCGATGGAAAAAACGAATTGTTCATAAAATAATGACATTCGATACGAGCGAGACTGAGCGCTTCATGCTCGCCTTCCCAGTGGTCCATCAGGTCCTTGTCCGGAAACAGTTTCGATGTAGAGCCTTCCCACACGCTCCAGGCTCTGGCGGCTGAAATCCTCACTGCAGGGTCGTCGCTCGTCAGCCGCTTGTGATAGGCGGCCCTGAACTCGCCGCGTACCTCTTCAGGGATCTCGTCGCGGTAGCGTTCCCAGTAATCGGGAAATATCTCAGAGGCGCCGTATTGGTAAAACCAGTCTAGCTCCTTCTTGCGTGTTAGGAAAATGCCTCTTAGGATCAGGCCGAGGCATCGATCAGGATGTGTTTCGGCATACGCCAGGCTCAGCGTGCTGCCCCATGAACCGCCAAATACAAACCACTTATCGACACTGAATTTTTCCCGCAGCGACTCGATATCGTTGATCAGGTCCCACGTGGTGTTTTCCTGCAGCTCAGCGTGCGGAGTCGATTTGCCCGAGCCGCGCTGATCAAACAGGATCACCTGATAATAGCTCGGGTCGAAAAACTGCCGGTACATCGGGATCAGCCCGCCACCGGGCCCGCCGTGCAGAAAAACGACCGGAACACCTTGCGGGTTTCCTACCCTTTCGTAATAGATCGTATGAATGTCGGAAACAACTAGCATTCCCGAGTCGAAAGGCTCAATTTCAGGATAAAGACTTGCCATAAAATTTTAGAAATATGCGCTTACTTGAGAGTCACAGACAAAGTTCGCGTCTGACCACAAAAACCACATCCATCATCGACTCCTGCTGTAATAGTATAAGTGTCTGCGGGAACGTCACCGATTTCCCACCGTACGTTTTCACCTTTACCAATGATCTTTCCCACTGAAACAAAATACCCAAATCTAATAATTGAGCCATTTTCGTTTTCGACGGTAGATTTGACTGCGAACGTCCTGAAGTCGCCATCGACTTCGTTAATAACTAGGTCAATAACACTTGGGTGGTAACAGCTAATAACGCGGACTGGAGAGGGCTGACGCGAGGTCTTTGACGATTGAGCCGCAATCGATTCGAATCCCAGGGAGAAGATAAGTATGGTAAGGACAAAATATTTCAAAGTTACCCCCTAAGAAACGTATCATACCATAGCTCAAAAACCAGCAACGTCCAAAGCTGCTTGTGATGGCTTGCAATTCCTCGCTCGTGTTCTGTTATCAGTTTTTGGACGTGAGTGGGTTCAAACAAGCCCTGATCTTTCAGCCTCTCGGTTGCTAGCAGATCATGCATCAATGGATTAAGGCGACCTTTTAGCCATTCGGCGATCGGTATGCCAAAGCCTTTCTTTGAGCGGGTAAGTACGGAATGTGGAAGCAGGCCCTCGACTGATCTTTTCAGGATGTATTTGCCTTTACTGCCTCGGAGCTTGTAATTGAGCGGAAGTGACGCCGCAAATTCGCCGATTCTGGGGTCGAGGAAGGGCGCTCGCGTCTCGAGCGAAACGGCCATTGAAGCGCGGTCGACCTTGCTGAGGATATCCTCAGCCATATAGAAATTGATATCGAGATATTGCATCTGCTCGATCTCACTTGCGGCGTCGCAAATGCCGAGTAGATCGCGGGTCCCGGCGTAAATGTCGCCGGTTGTCTGCCGACGTACGTGTTCTGTCAAAAGTGATTCCTGCTCGTCAATGGTGAACGAGCCAAACCACGAGTGGTGCCGGGTAATTGTGTCGTATTTCGTCGATCTAACGAATCGTTTTGCTCGATAATCAAATGAGAGATTTTTTGTGGATACAGGAAGCATTCTTACAATGGGCTCGATCAGTCCGGATCTGAGAAACTGCGGTATCGCCCCGTATGCAGCCGCGACCTTGTGCCCGAAGTACATCGGATACCCAGCAAAAAGTTCATCACCTCCGTCGCCGCCCAGGGCAACCGTTACATGTTTTCTGACGAAGCGGGCAAGCAGATAGGTCGGTATCAACGAGCCGTCAGAAAGCGGCTCGTCGAGCCACGTGCCGATCTCGCTGATCAGGTCGCCCGCCTTTGCGGCACTCAGTATTTCCTCGTAATGGTCAGTCCCGAGATGTTTTGCGACCAGCCGGGCATATTTCGTTTCATCGAACGAATCCTCAGAAAACCCGATCGAGAATGTCTTTACAGTTTCGGTCGCGTGCTGCGTGGCAAATGCGGCGATCGCGGACGAATCGACACCGCCCGATAGCAGGACTCCCAGTGGAACGTCCGCCACCAGCCTCATACGCACAGCATCCGAAAGCAGAGCCCGGAGTTCCGCGGCCGCATTTTCTAGCGATTTAACCTGGCCCTTCTTGTTAAAAGTCAGGTTCCAGTAGCGGCGGATCTTAACCTCACCGTTTTCGACCGTCATTATGTGGGCGGCAGGTAGCTTGGAGATACCCTTGAATATCGACCGCGGTGCAGGTACGTAATCGAACGACAAGTACTGCCGGAACGCCTCCAGATCCAGCTCGCGAGTAACGGAAGGATGTGCGAGCAAGGCTTTCGGCTCGGAACCGTAAATCAGCTTGTTGTCAAAAACACCATAATACAAAGGTTTTTCCCCATAACGGTCACGTGCGAGGACGAGCCTCTTTCGACGCGAATCCCACAGCGAGATCGCGAACATCCCGTTCAAATGATCGACAAAATCGTCTCCATAAACCTCGTAAAGATGTGGAACGATCTCGGTATCGGTCTGTGTAACGAACTTGTGGCCGAGTTTTTCAAGGTCGGCGCGAACTTCGCGGTAGTTGTAAAGCTCGCCGTTCATCATCACGACAACGCTCTTGTCATCGTTGTAAACAGGCTGATCGCCGGTATGTAAATCAATGATTGACAGCCGTCGCATGCCCAGCGCGACGTAGTCATCGGTCCAAATCCCTTCAGAATTTGGCCCGCGATGTGTGATCGTATCGCACATCGAGTGCAGCACGGCTCTATCAACTTCCAATGTATTTGGTTTAAGATTTACCCAACCGGTAATTCCGCACATAAATAAACTAACCGGAGATCGACGCATTTATCCGCGTCCATCTGCGGTTAAATTCTTAAACCCTATCTTTTCGCGCACCGCATATATCGCCTTGTCCTGCGATTCGTGATATGTGCGGACGAGCAGCTCGGCCAGCAGGCCCATTAGAAAGAATTGCACCGAAATGGCGAGCATTACAACCGCGATGATCGGCAGCGGTGTGAGTATGAAAGACGTTCCGTAAAATAGCTTCAGCACCAACGCCCACGCGCCCGAAACAATTGAGATCGCAAACGCGATCATCCCGAACGCCCCAAAAACGTATAGCGGCTTGGTATGATACTCGGCCATGAATTTGATGGTGATGAGGTCGAATACCACCTTGATCGTCCGCGATATACCGTATTTCGATTTCCCCATCGTCCGGGCGTGGTGATCGACCGGGATCTCGGCCACCCGTGCGCCCGCCCAACTTGCGTAGATCGGGATAAACCGGTGCATTTCGCCGTAAAGCCTTACGTCCTGGATCACATCGCGGCGATAGGCTTTGAGCGAGCAGCCATAGTCGTGGAGTGGAACGCCGCCGATCCAAGAAATGATGCGGTTTGCGATCTGCGAGGGTATTTTGCGTGAGATAAGCTTGTCCTGGCGGTTCTTTCGCCATCCTGAAACAACATCGTAACCCTCGTTCAGCTTGTCGAGTAGTCGTCTAATGTCGGCCGGATCATTCTGCAGATCGGCATCCATCGGAATCAGAATCTGCCCTTTCGCGGCATCGATCCCGGCAGACATTGCAGCCGTTTGACCGTAATTCCGCCTAAGCGAGATCACGCGGACGCGATCATCCGCCGCAGCCAGTTCCTTTAAGATCTCAAGGCTCTTATCCGTCGAACCGTCATCCACATAGATCACCTCGGCAGTTTTGCCCAGTGAATCGAGTGCGGCCTGGATCTTCGCATGCATCGGCCGCAGGTTCTCTTCTTCGTCAAAAACAGGCAAAAACAAGGATAATTCGGGCGTTTCGGAGTCAGGGATCTTCTGCTGTATATCTATTGGCATGATAAACGAATAAATTTAAACGTTTTCGCGTAAAAAATACAGCCTGACTTATTTTTCGCGACTCCTATCGGAGTCTTTACGGAGGCGGATTTTTGGCTGCCGATGAAATAATCGGTACCGCTTGAGCTCCATTAGAAGCAGGCAATTAAACCTTGGTTCCGAGGATCTTTGCATCTTCTGGGGCCAAAATCCTCTCGGCCATCGAGAGGAATATCGATTACGCTTTACTCCCACACTTTAAATGCGGAAAATATATCCGATGAGGACACAATTGGCGGCCATGTTTTTTAGTTCGATGCTGTTCTGCTTTCAGATATCTGGACAGGATGTTAGCAATTCACCAACGCCACAACCGCAGCCCAAGAAATCTAATGAGCGACCCATGGAGACGGCATCAGCCGCAGAGCCATTCGACAAATCCGACATGAAAACAATGGCATCAAAATGCGTGGTGCTCGACACCGAGGCCGGTATGATCGAGATGGAGATGTATCCTGAAAGCGCGCCGGAATCCGTCCGAAATTTTCTCAATCTGGTCGCGATCGGGGCTTTCAACACAACGACATTCAGTCGTGTCGTGCCGGGATTTGTCGTTCAGGCCGGCAATATCTGGACTCGCGAGGGAGGTGTTTCGATGAACCTCGGCAGGAGGGCCAGGCGAACGATCCCGGATGAGCCGAACAAGATACTACATGAACGCGGGGTCGTTTCAATGGCCCGCTCAGATGAGCCAAATACCGCTACTACAAATTTCTTTATCCTAGTGGACACCGCTAATTATCTCGACGGAAAATTTGCCGCCTTTGGGCGTGTGACAAAGGGAATTGAGGTCGCAGACGCGATCAACAAGGCTCCTATCGAAGGAGAAAAGCCCGTTAAGCCCGTTCGGATCAGGAAGGCCAGCGTTATTGATTGTTCCGCAAAATAGTTCAGCCCAATACACGCGCAAATGCGATCACGTAGCCGTCGAGATCGATGCTGTAAGCGGCCTCATGGCCCCAATCTCTCTGCTGCATCGGACTTAAATCAACCGCTCCCGCTGCAAGAGCACGTTGATGACAACTATGCGGGTCGTCCACGATCAGGTAGATCTCAGCCTTCGGTCCTGCTTCCTTGTTCCAGCTAATGCTGCGGCCGATCAATCTATTAACGCTTTTGTACGGCATAAGTCCGAGAACGGCGGTTTCGCTCAACTCAAACTCCGTCATTCCGGGAACATTTAATCGCGGCTGAATGCCGAGGGTTTCAACATAGAACTTAGTCGAGCGCTCCTGGTCGGACACATAGAGGATGAAGTGGGCAGCCGAGCTAATCATCATTAAAGTCGAGATCGAGGGTCATTCGGTAATCGTTGGCCATAGACGGATGGCCATACGACATCGAGACCTCAATACCCTTACGATAGGTCTCGGCTGCTTTTTTACGATCCCCCGTGTTCGCGTATGCGTTCGCGAGAACCCCGTAAGCATTGCCTTCATCATCGGCGTTACCCAGATAGCTTTCCAGCATATGAATAACTTCAGAATGTAGCCCGAGCTTTTCATATTCCTTGGCAAGGCCGAACAAAACCATAGTGTTTCCCGGCTCGGACGCCAACATTTCCTTAAAGACTTCGATACGGTTGGTCATATACGACAAGGTGACAATACGGCTTTTTCCGAAACGTAAAATGCCGCTTTTACAACGGCATTTTAACTTTTAAGATGAGGGAACGATCAGTTTGCATATTTTGCTACAGTCTTAGAAAACTTCTGCAATTTGACTGGAGCAGATGACCAAAGAACTGGAGATTCGATCAGAATCTGTTTAGCGGTCTTCTGATAGATCGCTCGGTTCATGTCATTATCATGCGTGATCACGACGCCTTTCAATGAAACACCTGCAAACAATCCCTTACTTCGGGAATAGCTCAATATCTCGGCGTCCAACGTCACGTTAGTCGAGGCGGCAGCCGTTCGTCCCACGGGTCCCGCAGACACGCTTCCCTCACCGCCAATTTCAAACTTGTCATCCAAGAGGCTCTTCAGACCCTTTTCATTCATGATAACAAGGACATAATCGGTTGACTGTCCGCCGATCTGAGGGCCAATGCTTCCGCCCCCCATATTAAGAAATGCCGGAGCACTCCAACCGTTATTCAAACGCCGAATCACAACGCCCTTGCCACCCTGTCCACCAACGATAAAGCCGAACTTAAGTGCGCCCGGGAAAACCACGATCGCATTGGACTTTTTTAGGAGATCCGTCGGTATCGACTTTTCGGCGATCTTCATGATCTCAGTCATAACATCCGAGGCTTTATTTACCCGTTCCGCTCCCGACTTTATTTCCTTGGCATTGTTCTGTCCCAAGGAGTTCAAGCCGAGAACAGCGATGCATAACCCAACAATAAATATACTGGAGATACGTGATCTCATATTAACCTCCCATTGAAATAAATAATTACAAGACTCATGCTTAATATATATCAAAGATTTGATGCCCCGTATGTGCGATAGGTTACAAGACGCTTTTGGAGCTCTCCTGTGGTCAGAACAATGATCGCTGTTTGGAAGTCAGAACATCTTCAGGCTCCGCCTGTTTTTCGTGCTGACGAAATCCCAACCGCTGAGCGTGAAAATCGAAGAGTTTCTTCGTCATTTTCCACTGCTCGGTCTTGCCGACGCTGCGCTCATTGTAAGTTCGGTGTCTTAGAGTTCCACCGCGTTCACGCATCATCGTGTTGACAATTTTAGTTACGCGCGTTGGTGGCAGACGCTCATGCATTTTCTGTACAAAATATTCCTCGATCGAATCCGTATCAAGGTGGAGCAAAGACATGAAAGCACGGGTTGCTCCGCACTCTTTTGCCTTATCGAGTAAGCCCGGGATATCAGACTCGTTATAGCCAGGAATGACAGGTGCGATGCCGATCCCTACGTCGATGCCGGCCTCCGCGAGCTCACGCATCGCTCGAAACCGAGCGTCAGGAACTGGTGCGTATGGTTCGAACGGGTTCGACTTTTCTTTTGTTAGGAACGGTATCGAGAAAAATACAGTTGCCTTCTCGAGTCGTTTGATTAAATCTATATCGCGGGTCACCAGGGGGGATTTCGTTATCACTCCGACCGGTATCCGGAATTCGACGCATACCTCCAGGCATTTCCGCGTTAGCTCATAGGTCGCCTCGAGTGGCAGATAAGGGTCAGTCGCAAATGAGAAATCCAGATGCGGCATTTTGTCGCGGCATTTCTTGAGTTCTTCGCGAAGCAGCTGTGGAGCGTTCGGTTTTACGACGATCTTGGTTTCGAAATCAGTCCCGGCGCCGTATCCGAGATACTCGTGATAATGGCGTGCAAAGCAATAAGTACAGCCATGAATACAGCCGCGATAACAATTGACGGTGTAACGCCAACCACCTTCCCAATCGGAAGCGAATGCCTTCGTTATGATTTTTTTTGTAGCGGTTTCTTCAAATATCTCGAGCTTTGTAGGGGGCGGTTCGCCAATGTATTCGGCTGAATATTTGCTGTATGGGTTAGGAGGATTTTTGATATGTCGCACAGATGCAACAATATCGCACTTATAAATAAAAGACAATTAGCTGCTAATGAACGAATGACAAAGAACAGCAATCTAAATTCGCGTGATTTGTGTAATTCGTGGCTAAATCCCTTTCTGCATTCGAGGCTAAAGCTCTCTTTGCATCAACAGATCCGTTTGGGGGTCCGAACCGAGTTGAAACGTGTGCCTGCCTACAACTCGGAAGCCGTTCTTTTCGTAAAACCGGAGTGCCCGGGGGTTGTATTCCCATACGCCGAGCCACATGACGTCATGGCCGTGGTTTTTGGCGAGATCAAAGCACTCGTCCATCAGATTCTGCCCCACACCTTTACCAAGATATTCCTGATGAGAATAAAGGCGCGAAAGTTCAATCGGGTTATTCGCGATGATGCCATCCTCGATGCTGTCGATGATCAGTTTCGCGTATCCCGCGGCACAGCCGTCGATCTCTGCAATAAGAAATATCGAGTTCTTGTCAGCGAGTTCTTCGGTAATCTGCTCGAGATTAAAGGCCTGACGCATATAGTGATTCAGATCGTCAGGCGCATTTTTCGGATGGTGGGCAAAGGCGTCCCAGAAGGTTGTGTAGGCGAGGTCAGTGAGCGGCTTCGCGTCGTCGATCGTGGCACTGCGGATGGCGATATTTGCCATAAATTGGAACCGGATGGGCAGACAATCAGGTTTATGTATGTACACCCTTATAGTCTTGTCCATCCCACGAGATTCGTTCGAGGTTCTACTTTCCGGTCATGATCAGTTTCGCGATCGTCTGAAGCTGCATGTTTGACGTACCTTCGTAGATCGAGCCGATCTTGCTGTCTCGCCAGTATTTTTCGACCGGGTAGTCCTTAACGTAGCCGTAGCCGCCGTAGAGCTCGATCGCCTTAGATGCCACGGCTTCGGCGCATCGCGACGAATACAGCTTTGCCATGGCGGCTTCCTTCAGAAATGGTCTTCCGGCATCCTTTAATCGCGCGGCGTTATAAACGAGCAGACGAGTTGCCTCGATCTCGACGGCCATCTCAGCGAGCTGAAACTGAACAGCTTGGAAATTGTTGATCGACTGGCCGAATTGTTCACGTTCGGCTGTATATTTCAGGGCGGCTTCGTAGGCGCCCTGAGCTATTCCAAGCATTTGTGCACCGATACCGATGCGGCCTTCGTTGAGCGTTTCGATCGAAACTTTATATCCCTTGCCGACCTCGCCGAGGACGTTCTCTTTCGGCACTCTGCATCCGTCAAGGATAAGCTCGGTCGTGCTTGATGCCCTGATTCCGAGCTTGTCTTCCTTCTTGCCGACGGAAAACCCTACAAATTGCTTTTCGACAATGAATGCCGTGATGCCACGATATCCCGCGGATGGATCGATATTGGCAAAGACAATAAAGATCTCCGCTTCATTGCCGTTCGTGATCCAGAGTTTCTGACCGTTGAGTTCGTAATGATCCCCTTTGTCGACGGCTTTTGTCGCTAGGGCAAATGCATCTGAGCCTGAGCCAGCTTCTGATAGGGCGTACGCTCCAACGCGGCTTTCGGCCATCTGCGGCAGGTAACGTTTTTTAAGTTCGTCGCTACCCCAACGCATAAACGCATTTGTTACCAGCGTGTTATGAACGTCGACAAATACTGACACGCTCGCGTCAACACGGGCCAACTCCTCGATCGCCAGAATCGCGTTGAAGATGGTCGAGCCGGCGCCGCCGTATTCCTCGGGCGATTCGATCGCCATCAGGCCGAGATCGAAGCATTGCTTTATCAGATCCGGGTCAAGTTTTGCAGCATGTTCCATCTGCTCGACCTTGGGACGGACCTCGCCCTCTGCGAACTCCCGGACTGAGGCCCGAAAGAGGTCTTCCTCTTCTGACAAAACGGTAAGGCCTGTGTTTGATAATGCGGCTCCTGCGGCAGTGCTCATAATAGTTCCTTTATTGTTATTTGCGTTCCGATAAAATACCATTTTATTCAAGCCGAAGGGCAAAGGCAAAGTAGTGGATCCGGCACGCGTACCTCAGCAGAATTCTCAAAAAAACTTTAGCCGTTTGAAAGTCATCGCGATTGTGCTGACGATCGCGGGGCTGGCCTTGTTTGGTTATTTTGTATATGCTGTCGGGTTTCACGAGATCTCCGACGGGGTAACAAGATTTGGCATCGTCGGTTTTGCCGTGATCCTATTCATTTACCTTGCTAGAATTTGCGCACGCTCTTATGCATGGAAATTGTGCGTCTACGAACCCTACCAACTTAACTTTAGAGATACACTACCGGCGGTTGTGATCGGCGAGGCATTAAGTAGCACTATACCGCTCGGGATCCTTGTCAGTGGGACGTCGAAGGCCGTGGCGGTCCGAAAGCGAATTCCACTCGTAGCCGGCTTTTCATCGGTTGCGACAGAGAACCTGTTTTACAGCCTTGTCACCAGTATTTTCTTGATAATCGGAGCGCTGGTCCTGCTTCGCGGATTTGCAGTGGAAGAGGGCGTTGCTTTCACAATATACTTACTCGTTGCTGCCGTTGCGATCCTGGTCATTCTCGGGATCATCATGGTTGTGCGGCAGTGGCACTTTGCGAGCGAATTTTGCGAATGGCTTTACCAGCGGGGCTTTCTGACGCGAATTCTCAGGAGCGGCAGGTTTCAAGTCCGACTTTTTGAAAATCTCATTTATGGCTTTTACCGGCGATATCCGAGCCGATTTCTACCTGTCTGTCTTCTCGAGTCAACTTATCATGTGCTCGGCATTGCCGAGGTGTGGTACATACTTAATCGACTGAGTGAGGTATATCCGAGCCTCTTAAGTGCGTTCTTACTTGAGTCGGTTAGCCGCTTGGTCACGATACTCTTCAAACTCATTCCATTTATGATCGGGGTCGATGAGGCGGGTGCCCAATTCGTCGGGCAAACGGTTGGGCTTGCGGCGGGGATAGGTGTAACGATCGCGATCATTCGTAAGGGCCGCATCCTTTTCTGGACCGCCATAGGCATGGCCCTCTTGGCAAAACGGGGCCTCACGTTTCGCGAGATCACCCGGGAATCGAATGCTAAAGAGGCCAGAATATGGGAACCAGAGTGATCGCAACCGCAAAGACGATGATCGTAAGGACCGAACCTACCTTTACGAAGTCCATAAACCGATAGCGTCCGGGCGTGTATACAAGTACACAAGCCGGCTCCAGGGGCGTTATGAAAGAGAATGACGCGGCTAGCGCAACAATGATCGCAAATGGTCGCGGGTTAAGCCCGAAGACGAGGGCCGTTTTGACCGCCACGGGTAGGACCACAAGTGCGGCAGCCTGATTCGACATAGGCTGCGTGAGTAGCACAGTCAGGAGAAAAAAACCGCCAAGCACCGCTGTTGGCCCAAACTGCCCAAAATAACTCTCGATCAGGCCTGCGAGATATTTATCAGTCCCAGTGTTCTCCATCGCAACGCCAAAGCTCATCATACAAGCGATCAAAACAAGCAGCCTGAAATCGATCAGCGAGTACATTTCGGCATATCGTACGGTCTTCGTGGCAAGCATCATAAAGACGCCTGCCAGCACACAAACTGCGACCGGGATCGCAAATCCCGTTACGACCCCTGACATTGAAAGCGCAAGGAAGAGCACAAAAGCCGCAATAGCCCACCTTTTCTTGTCGACGCGAACAGCTCTCGCCGAAACGTCATCAAGCAGCAATATCTCACCATCGGCAACAAGCGGATCGATGTCATCTCGCGATCCCTGGACCAAAAGGACATCACCGAACCGCAATCGAACCTCGCTAAGCTTCTCAATGATCGTTTCACGGTGGCGATTTATCGCCAGGACCGTGAGATCGTATAGCTGTCGAAATTTCTGTTCCTTTAGGGTTCGTCCGACCAAACGGGAATCTCCCATGACGAGGACTTCGTAGAGCTGTATATCGTCGTTTTCAAGTAAAATGTCGTTCAACGCAAAATCGGGCTTGATCTCGAGACCAGCCTGCTCCTTAACAGCAAGAATGTCGCTTATTTTTCCTTCCACAATTAGAAGGTCCATCATCTGGATCCGTTCATTCGATTCCGGCGAGATGATCTTTTCGTCCCCCCGAATGACCCCCAGGACGCTCAGGCCGAGCTCGGCATTCAGGTTGGCTTCTTCCAATGTCTGCCTGATCAGGCGAGAATCCGGAAGCACCAATAGTTCGGATATATATTCGCGAATACTGTACTCATCGGTCAGCGAGTCACTTCCACCCCTTGATGGCAGCATTCTCATTCCCAGGAGCAGCATGTACAGGATGCCGGCAGCGACGACGATAATACCTACTGGAGCGAGTTCGAACATCGAGATCGATCCGTATCCGTAACGCTGAAGTGCACCGCTTACAGCGAGATTGGTCGAGGTCCCGATCAGCGTACAACTTCCACCCAGAATGGTACCGAACGCCATCGGCATAAGTAACTTTGAAGGTGGAAGCCCTGCCTTGGCCGCGAGCCCGATCACGACCGGAAGCAGCATAGCTGCCGTGGTCGTATTATTGATGAATGCGCTGACCAACGCGGCCGAGCCCATGATCAGAGCGGTCAAAAAAAATTGATTACTGCCGGCGATCAAGAATATTCGTCGTCCTATTTGGTCAACGAGGCCTGTCTTGATAACACCGCCTACAAGGATAAAAAGGCCGCCTATAGTTACAATGATCTCATTGCCAAATCCCGCTACCGCGTCGTTTATTCCAAGGACACCGGTCATAACGAGCGCGACAACCAGAATGAGCCCGACGACATCGACCGGAAGCTTTTCAGTCGCAAACAAGAATATCGCGACGCAAAGAAGGATCAGAGTGATCGCAATGGGTGACATTGAGCGAAAGAATATCTAAAATCGTGATGAATGAAAAGTAAGTAAAAATGTGATCAAATTCCAGGGCCGCATTTGCGGCTCGGTTAGAACTCATAGATCTCCGTAATACCTGCGATCTAAATTAACAATATGTACAAAGTATTGAGGCCGCTTGCGATAATTCTTATCCTTCCGTTGCTCTTCTATGCTCAGACCCTCGATGAGAAGTTAAAAGAGATAGACGATTACGCCAATGTCGTGATGTCGACATGGAAAGGGCCGGGAATGGCGATCGCGATCGTTAAGGATGATAAGACAGTATTCGCAAAGGGCTATGGAGTTCGCGAACTTGGTAAGCCGGGGCCTGTTGACGAGAACACTGTTTTTGCGATCGCTTCGAATTCAAAAGCGTTTACCACAGCAGCCCTGGCAATCCTCGCTGATGAAAAAAAGATCGCCTGGGATGACAAGGTCTCAAAATACTTACCCGATTTTCAAATGTACGATCCGTGGGTGACAAGCGAGTTGACCATCCGTGACCTTGTGACCCACCGTGTCGGGCTGGATACTTTCAGCGGCGACCTGCTTTGGTATGAAACGACCTACTCGGGCGACGAGATACTTAGCAGGCTCCGTCATTTGCCGCGAGTCTCTAGTTTTCGCACGCGTTACGGATATCAAAATCTGATGTTCATCGCGGCGGGCAAGGTCATCGAAAAAGTGTCGGGCAGATCGTGGTGCCAATTTGTTCGCGAGCGGATCCTGACGCCCCTGGGAATGAGCCGAACGACGTGCAGCGTCAAGGACTTGCCTGAGAATGCGGCCTTGCCGCATAACGAATCGGGCGGTACGCTCCGCGTCCTGCATCGCGGAAACGTGGACGGATCGTCCTCGGCCGCTGCGTTAAACTCATCGGTCACGGACCTATCGAAGTGGGTCAGAACACAGCTCGGCAAGGGAACTTACGAGGGCAAGCAGATATTTAGCGAGGCCCAGGCTTGGCAGATGCATCAGCCGTATCTGGCACAGCAGATCTCGGCCGCCGCGGCACGAAGTAATCCGACGCGGCATTTCAGCGGCGTGGCGATGGGGTGGTTTGTCTACGATTATCATGGCCGGAAGATCATCAATCACAGCGGTGGGCTGGACGGAATGCTCTCATATACCGTGCTTATACCGGAAGAAAATGTTGGTTTCGTTGTTCTAACTAATAGCGAGTCGCCTGGTTTCGCGATAATGATGAACAAGATACGCGATGTATTTGTAGCGGCCCCAAAACGCTACTACAACGAGGAGGCTAAAGCCCAGATCGCTGGAAATAAAGCGCGGGAGGCTGATGAACGAGCCAAGGCCGATTCCGCTCGTGTCGTCAATACAAAGCCGACACTGCCGACTTCAGCCTATGCCGGCACCTATTCGAGCCAGATGTATGGCGACGTTGTTGTCGCAGAAGAGAATGGACGGCTGGTCATGCGGTTCACGCCGTCTCCAAATTTTGTTGCAGATCTGGAGCATTGGCACTACGATACTTTCCAGATTCGATGGCGGCCCTCGGTCGCTTATAATTTCCCGCGCGGCTTCGTAACGTTTACGATCGATAAGAACGGTAAGACCGATCAGCTAAAGATCGATCAGCCGAACAATGATTTTTGGTTTTATGAACTTGACCTGCGGAGGACCAGGTAAAGCGGTTAAAAGATTCGACAAAATCACGTGATATATGTAAGAATTCTTATTCTATTCGCAATATGGTTTAGAAGCTATTCCAAGTCAGGAGCTATTAGTCTTAAATGTCAGAAGAAGCAGTACAGGCCGCTGAGGCCCCGGAACAACCGGCAGAGGCGCCGGTAAATCCGGATGAGGTTTCATATCAGGCCGTCGAAAAAGAAGGAACGGTAACGGCGATCTGGGAAATGCAGGGGCAGAAACACCTCCGCACAATTGACCCGCGTTCCAACGAAGGCAAGCAGATCCTCGCACTTTTCGAAACAGCAGGTTAATGGATCGCCGGCATCCTGCCGGCTCTTTCAGTGATCAGAAACGCGAAGCACACACGCAAACATCGTGGGTCTTCGTGTTTTTTTCGTGTCTTCAGGCGGGTGGCCATAAGGCCGTGAGCGGATGCCCGAAATGTTCAAGTTTCGTGTTTTCGAAATCAGCCACTTCAACGATTCCCATTCCCGCTGACGTTAAGAAAATCGCATCCGCCGCATGCAGATCTCCGATCCCGGCCTCGACCTCACGACATTCCAGGTTTTCCAACACATATTCGCGTGTCGTACCGGGCAAGCAGCCGGCTTTAAGGCTGGGCGTGAAGACTTCGTCGCCCTTCAGCCAGAAAACATTGACCATGCACCCGCCTGTTACCTGGTCGCGCTCATTGAGCCTGATGGCTTCGTCATATCCGCGCCCTTTTGCTTCGTCGATCGCCATCACATTTTCGAGGTAATTGCAGGATTTAATTCCGGCAAGCGGTGAGACCGAGTTGACCGGAAAGGGTGAGCAGGAAAGCCGGAGACCTTGCGGCACTGGCCTGATCTCACCGGTCAATATAGCCAGGGCCGATCTCTGATCAGTTTTAACTGGCCACCGAGTGCTCGATCGCAAATCATAAAAGGTGAGACGGGCCCGGCCATCTATAAGCTCATTTACCGAAATCAAGTCGCGAAGGGCCTTCTCGGTCGACTGCTCTGAATGTTCTGAAATATCAATGCCCAGCCGGTCTGCCGACCTTTCCAGACGCGACCAGTGTTTTTCCCATAGCAGTGGCTTGCTGTCATTGATGGCCACCGTCGTGAAGATCCCTTTTCCATATAGCAAGGACGAAGAAAGCGGTAGTGAAACTGGGTCTGAACCGGACAGAGTCTGTCCATTAAAATAGAAATGGCGTTCCATTGCTTGATTATTGCTTATTTTTGAGATGGCGCGGCATTTATGGGATAGAATTTTAGCGTGCCTGTCCGATTAAAATTGCTGGTCGTTTTCTTGACTTTGATCTTATCAGGTTGTCTGCGAGACCAGTCGCCGGGAGTCTCCTCGACTGATTTCGTTGAGAAACCTGCGATCGAGGAGATCGCTTCCGAGCCGATCCGGCAGGTTCTGGCTAACGCACAAGAGCAGCTCAGTCTAACGATGAATTACACGCAGGACTATTTCTCGATTCCATACCCGAACGGAGATCCTCCGATAGAAACAGGTGCATGCACGGATGTGATAATTCGCGGGTTTCGCTCCGCCGGTGTCGACTTGCAAAAAGAAGTGCATGAGGACATCAAGGCAAATTTCGCATCATACCCGAACAAGTGGGGACTTCAACGTCCGGACACGAATATCGACCACCGGAGGGTGCCTAATCTCCAGACTTTCTTCACACGAAAAAGAAAATCACTCCCGATATCGTCGAAGGCGGAAGATTACAAACCCGGAGACGTCGTTAGTTGGGACCTGGATGGCAAAGGCATGACGCATATCGGGATCGTCTCGCACTTATGGAACGAGCGATCGAAACGCTACCTCATCATCCATAATATCGGCGGCGGTGCCAGGGCAGAGGACAGACTGTTCGATTGGAAGATCACGGGGCACTATCGATATTTTTAGACTTGAACCCGAACTTCGTCGCCTTCGCGATCTTCGATTCGCCCCTTTATATCGCGGCAAAATTCCGTTACCAGCTCAGTAAATATCTCGCTTTTTTCTTCCTGAGGCACGTGTCCGCAATCTTTGAGAACGACAAAGCGTGAATTCAGGATTGCGTCGTGCAGCTTGTACCCGTTCTTTATGGGGATGACGTTATCCTCTTCGCCCCAAATGATCAGCGTTGGGTGGTTGATGAGGTGGGCGTCCTGCTCGATACGGTCGGCGGACCAGTTTCGGGAGGTTGCAAGCAGGCTGCGATGGCCGTCTGCCGCCTTCAGCGGGCGGCGGATAGAATCGATCCTCTCCTTAGTGATCATGTGATGATTCGCCTTAGCCAGCGTGCCGTGCATTCGATATCGCAGGAACAGCTTCGAATCCATCAGGAACGGTGTGATCACCTCACCGATACCTGGGATCGCCGCTAATTTGAGTATCGGGTGGTTCTTGACCTCATCGTTTATGACCGAATCGACAAGGATGAGTTTCTCCACACGCTCGGGATAGTCGAGGGCAATGGTTGCGGCGACGGCTCCACCGTACGAGCTTCCCCCTATCGTAGCCTTGCCGATGCCCAGCCGGTCCATAAATCTCGAGACCATCCGGGCCTGAGACTGGATCGAATAATCAAACCAGACCGGTTTTGCCGAATAGCCAAATCCCAAAAGGTCGATGGCTATTACATGAAAACCGGCCTCGGCCAGTATCGGTGCCGCGGTCTTCCAAACGTAGACAGACGCCGTATAGCCGTGGATAAGGATGATCGTAGGATTGGAAGCATCACCAAATTCCTGATAATGGACCCGAGCTCCGTCCACCGTAATAAAATGTGAACGCTCGGAATGTGGAACGACGTCAACGACGTCCTCCCAATCTACGCTCGCCGCCCGGGTGAGGAGTTTGATCGCGACCGCTGCTCCCACCGCACCGCCAAATGCCAATGCCAGATCTCGTTTCTTCATAAACTTCTCTCCGCAGTCATTTTATATCAAAACAACCTTGGGCCTTATAGAATTTTTGCTCGCGTCGTAAACGCCGATCGCTATGAGATTTCCCGATTCATCCTGCATTCGAATTTGTTCGCCATTCGCAAATGTCGTTTGATCGATGCGGGTCGATAATCCGCTCCGCGTCTTGTCGATCCGGTCGCCCGGTATGACGAATTGCGGCAGACGCGAAACAGCAACTTCCATAGGAAAGAGTGCGGATCGGGGATCCTCAAGTTCACTCAATTGTTCCAGCCTAAGTGCTTGTGAAATCCTGAATTTTCCCGCTCGCGTTCGCCTGAGTTCCGATAAGTGCGCGTCTATCCCGGCCGCTCGCCCGATGTCCTCAGCCAGCGTGCGGATATAAGTGCCCGCCGAACATACGACACGTATCCTGATCTCATTCTTACTTGTTTTCAGCAGTTCAATATCCGAGATATTAATTCTGAGGGGCTTTCGCTCGACCGTTTCTCCACGGCGGGCGTGTTCGTAGAGTTTTTTTCCGTCTATCTTTTTTGCGGAATACATCGGCGGCGTTTGTTCAGACTCGCCGAGAAAAGACACAAGAATTGCTTTCCATTCGGCGCCGCGAACCCTTTCAATTATTTCTGATTCAGGTGCAAAGGGGGCCGGTTTCGGATCGCCCGTTCGGTCGCCGGTATCCGTTTCAAAGCCAAACCTGATCACAGCCTCATATTCTTTTTCATCCTTGTCGAGAAATTGCGCGAGCCGCGTCGCCTGGCCGACCAGGATCACCATCAAACCTGTTGCAAACGGGTCGAGTGTTCCGGTGTGGCCGACCCGTTTTGTTTTCAGGATCCGCCGCACCCGAGACACCACGTCATGGGACGTGACGCCGTCGGGTTTGTCGATAATAAGGATTCCGTTCATTGCCCACCATGCATTACCTTAGCTTTTACCCGCGCCGATTAACAATCCGTGAGGATTTTCGCTGTATAATTTGAACCTAATGTTCCAACGGGCCGCAAAAAGTAATGGATCCGACCGGGTGCGGGAAATAAAAGACCGTGAACGGTCGCGCGAACGAACGATGAACCGCGCTATACGGCTCCTTGCCGCAAAACCGCGTTCGGTCCGTGAGCTTCGAGACAGGCTCCTTGAAAAAATGTGGACCGATGAGGCGATAGTCGATGCCGTGATCGAAAAGCTAACGGAATATAAATACCTCGATGACGAGCAGTTTGCCCGCGACGTTGCAGTTTCAAAACTCCGTCAGAGCCCGCAAGGCAAGCGGCGGTTGCAGATGACAATGTCCCGTAAGAAGCTGGATAAAGAAACGGTCGACGCAGCGATAGCAACGGCCTATAACGAGATGCCGGAAGATGATCTTATCGATATTGCGATCCAAAAACGGCTGCGGACGAAAGGCAAACCGGAAACCCGCGAGGATGCTAAGAAATTTTATGACCATCTGCTGCGTCGCGGATTCGGGTATGACTTGATCCGAACAAAAATGAGCGGTCTCGCCACCGGAGCATATGACCCGAGTGAAGAAGATCAACTATAACGGGCGGGTTTTTCGTCCGATGAAAACATCCGCCACCGGCGAGGCAGATCCCGACACTGTGTTCCGCTATTTCCAGGACGGTGATATCGTGTGGGCTGACTATAGCGGCGGAGCGGTGAAAGCAGGCCACCTGATCGCGACCGTCGATGCTGAAGGCAACCTCGACATGCGGTACCACCACTTCAACTCATCTGGCGAGCTAATGACAGGCATATGCCGTTCCACGCCCGAGGTCTTGGCCGACGGCCGGTTGCTTATGCATGAAAAGTGGCAATGGACCTCCGGTGACATGTCGACAGGCGAATCACAGCTCGAAGAGATCTTACCAGCATAGCCCTTCGCATCCATTCATTGGTCATTTGTTCCCGCGAATCTCCCTCAGGCATTTATTCTCTAAAAATTCTGAATCCGATCATCACCTCCCGGCGAAATGCTTACCAAAGGGAAAACAAACCTTTCATAAAAACAAGGAATAAGGGAGAAATAAAAATGAAGTCTTTTTTTGGATTAGCAGTTTTGACACTTGGATTCGCACTCGGTGCGACAACGGCCTCGGCACAGATGATGGATAGCAGCAACCCGATGGTGGGCGGCGCTGCAATGTATAAAACAAAGAATATCGTCGAGAACGCGGTAAATTCCGCTGACCATACAACACTCGTCGCGGCGGTAAAGGCCGCAGGCCTTGTCGAAACCCTGTCGAGCCCGGGACCATTCACCGTGTTTGCTCCGGTCAACAGTGCTTTCGCGGCATTGCCTGAGGGTACTGTTGAAACCTTACTGAAACCTGAGAACAAAGCAACACTCACAAAGATCCTGACCTACCACGTCGTTGCCGGGAATATGGATTCAAAAGCTGTCGTTGCGGCAATTAAGAAGGGTAAAGGTAAAGCAATTCTTACCACAGTAGCGGGCGGAAAACTTACTGCGACCCTAGAGGGCAAGAACGTCATTATCACGGACGAGAAAGGCGGCAGATCGACCGTGACTATCGCCGATGTAAAGCAGTCGAATGGCGTCATCCATGTGGTTGACTCTGTTCTGCTGCCCAACTAGCATTCCTCCGGCGCGTTCGACGATCTGGGGTGGTTACAAGGTCCCGGAAGATAAGTATTGACTTACGAGGTATGCTTATTCAGGGAGGGTTTCACGGGGTCCCCAGATCGTCGAACGTTTTTTAAACGACAGAAATTCAACAATGATGGCCAGACCGAATAAGTTCATTATCACAATGCTCCTTCTAACCGTTGGGGCATTTTCTTTTTATTTGGGGGCGTCACCTGACTTCGCAGTCGCGTCTGCGTCCGTTTCTCCTGTACCGCGGCCCTCCCCGACTGGGATCGGGCTTGCAATGATCGATGCCGAGTTTGACGGCAAGAAGATCGAACGTACCGTGAGTGAATGGAGGAACCTCCTCACCCCGGACGAGTTTCAGATATTGCGCGAGGCTGGCACCGAACGGGCCTACTCAGGACCGCTCAATAAGAACAAAAAGAAGGGCTCATACCATTGCGCGGGCTGCGGCCTTGTTGTGTTTCGTTCCAGCGCCAAATACGACTCGGGAACCGGCTGGCCGAGCTTTTACCGCCCGGCATTTAAGAAGAATCTCATTGAAAAGATCGACCGAAGCCTGCCGTCAGAAGAACGCGTCGAGATCGAATGTGCCCGCTGCGGGTCACATCTTGGACACGTCTTCGACGACGGCCCACGGCCGACCGGCCTCCGGTACTGCATCAATTCCCTCGCCCTGCGATTCGTCGAGAAGAAGTAGCTCCGCTTCAGTTTTGGATAGCGTCGCCGCCGCCTCTGAATGCGCCGCGCCCAGCCATTGTGCTAAAGTTTTTCTATATGAACGGAAACGAGATCAGATCGAAATTTCTCGAATACTTCGAACGCAATGGACACAAGATCTTGTCTTCATCACCACTTCTCCCGGCGAACGATCCAACTCTGCTTTTTATCAATGCCGGGATGAACCAGTTCAAAGACGTCTTTCTCGGCAATGAAAAACGCGATTATAAACGGGCGGTCACCTCGCAGAAATGTATCCGGGCAGGTGGCAAGCACAATGATCTCGACGAGGTTGGAAAAACGGCCAGGCATCACACATTCTTTGAAATGCTGGGAAATTTCTCATTCGGAGATTATTTCAAAAAAGAGGCGATCGAATATGCGTGGGATTTTCTGCTCAATGAGCTCAAGCTCGAGGAATCTCGTTTGTGGTTCACCGTGTTCGAGGGCGACGCAGAAGTCGGGCCGGACGATGAAGCTCGCAGCCTGTGGGAGAGCGTAGGTGCAAAACCCGAACGTGTTCTCGGATTTGGAAGAAAGGACAATTTCTGGCAGATGGGGGAAACAGGCCCCTGCGGACCGTGCTCGGAGATCCACTATTACATGGGCGAGGACCCGGATGATCCAGCAAAAAACTCGGCCTTGTGGGTCAATGGCGAGGGTGATACAACGATGGAGATCTGGAATCTGGTTTTTATGCAGTACAACCGCACTGAGGATTCTCCTGGGGTATTTACCCTAACGCCGCTGCCAGCTCCGTCGGTCGACACCGGCTTGGGCCTTGAGCGGATCACGGCAGTCATGCAGGGCGTGTCAAACAACTATGACACCGACCTGATCCGCCCCATCGTCGATTTTGCGGCCGAATTGGCGGTCAAGCCGCGCATATGATCATTACCGACGACCTGTTAAATTATGCGGAGAGTTTTACGTCCGGCGAGAGCAAGGTGCTCGCGGAACTGCGCGCTCATTGTTACGAGCATTATACGGATTCGAGTATGCTCTCGGGATTCTTTCAGGGCCGCGTGCTTAGCATGTTCTCACATATGATCCGGCCTGCCGTCGTCCTTGAGATCGGCACTTATCTCGGTTACTCTGCACTCTGCCTTGCCGAGGGACTCGCTGACGATGGAAAGGTAATTACAATAGACATACAGGAAGAAACGAATCGAGTAGCACAATCGTACGTAGCGAAAACGGCATACTCATCAAAGATCGAATTCCTTCTCGGCACCGCGACCGATCTGATCCCGACCCTTTCAGATACCTTTGACCTTGTTTTTATCGATGCGGACAAGCCAAATTATTCGAACTATTATGACCTTGTCTTTAACCGCGTCCGCCAGGGAGGTTACATCATCGCCGATAACGTCCTATGGAGCGGCAAGGTACTAGCAGAGGTTAAGGATGAAGACACCCATGCATTGCACGAATTCAATCAGAAGGTTATGGCCGACGACCGCGTGGAGAATGTCTTATTCCCGATCCGTGACGGCTTGATGGTGATACGCAAGAAATTGAGGTCATCTCGTTCAGACCCCGACAAAGCACCAGTATACGAACTGTCCATCTAATATCGCCCGCGCCCTTCACCCTTTCTTTTGGATCTCCCGAGCTACTTTTTGAACCTGATCCAAAACTCTCAGTAAGTTCCCGCTCCAGATCTTTTCGATCTGCTTTTTGGTGTAGCCGCGGCGGACGAGCTCAAGCGTTACATTAAAAGTTTCCGCCGCATTATCCCATCCTTCGACGCCGCCGCCACCGTCAAAATCTGAGCTAATGCCGACATGGTCGATGCCGATCTTCTTGACGAGATAGTCGATATGGTCGACAAAATCCTTCACGTTGACGTCGGGTGCCGCGTCTTTCAGACGTTCGCGGATGATGGGATTGACCTTGGCCCGAAACGCGGCATTGCGTGCCATGTAATCGGCCCGCTCTGCTTCGGCAAGTGCAAGAACTTCCGCGCGGGGAAGTATCTTGAAATTCTCTGCGGCCGCTAACTCCTGCAGCATCTCGTTGGTCTTCGCTGTGCGGGCAGCACTCTTTGCAATGTTTACATACCCGCGGAAGGCCACCGCCTGAACCACTCCGCCATTCTTTTTGATCAGTAAAAGTTCCTCGTCATCGAGGTTGCGGCTATGGTCGGCGAGTGAGCGGGCCGACGAGTGTGAGGCGATTACCGGCGCCTTTGTCATGGCAAGAGTTTGAATATTTGATCGTTTCGACGGATGCGACAGGTCGATCATAATGCCCCATTTGTTCATCTCAGCGATGGCCTGACGCCCAAGTTCGCTGAGGCCGTTGTGAAGCCATTTGCTATCGCGTTCGCCGGTATTGGAATCCGCGAGTTGGCTGTGACCGTTATGTGCCAGCGACATATACCGCGCACCGCGATCGGCAAATTCCTTTACACGTGAAATATCGGTGCCGATCGGATAGGCGTTTTCAACGCCGATCATAGCAACCTTTTTGCCTGATCTAACGATCCGTTTTACATCTTTTGATGTGAGTGCAAGTTCGATCTCATTCGGGGCCAAAGTCTTCGTCAGGCGATGGATCGCTTCGAATTTGTCGATAGCATTTGCATACGCACGTTTATAGCCCTCTTCGTTTAATTCGCCCTGGCCGGTGTAAACGATGAGCCACGCCACATCGAGCCCGCCGCGCTTCATCTTCGGCAGATCGACCTGGATCGGCAATTCCTGCGTGTAGTTTACCTTGTCAGCGAAGTTCGCTGTGTTGATATCGACGTGCGTATCGAGCGTGATCACATCGGCATGGATCTTCCGTGCCGCCGCGACCAACTTAGCCTCGTCGGCAGGCTGCTGAGCGAGGAGCGGAACCGAAGGGCCGGCGAGAAGAAAAACAAAGATTATTGCAGCAGAAAGTATACGGTTCATCATGTACCAATTTTACCCGAACGCTGTCGATATCCGAAAATAGTGGCCCGAAGGCGAATAAAATAGAGAAAGGCCGTTCGAAACCTAGTGCTTCCGGACGGCCTTCTGTTTCATCATTATGTCAATTTAGCTTTGAGTCTGAGAATGTATCAGACGCCGTGTCTGATCGCCGAAAAGCACGTCGATCTTCTGCGGCTCAATAACAGCTGTTACTTCGCCGCGGCCGAACTTGTCATGCGTCATCGCCTGGCCCTTTCGGTATTTCCTCTGCCGGTCATAAGGCGATGCATTCTTTCCAGTACCCATCGACACCGAGGTTTTTACGCCTCGGGTAAACGTGCTGACCGTCTCGCATGCCTCGCACACAGCCTTTGTGATCTTGCCCTGTTTTGTGACGGTAACAACCTTGTGGTTTTGCTCAAGGTCGCATGCCGAGCACATCATCTCGACCGACTGATCAACTGCATAAGCTATAACTTTTACTGCCATAATTTTCCTCTTGTCCTGTTCCTCCGGCAGTTACCTGCCGCGTCTTGGCCCAAATGAACGAAAGCTTTTTCGTGCCGGCGTGGAAAATTTCTTTGCCGGCGCTGCCTGCGTAAACGTGTGGCCGCCGAAATCAGGCAGAACGATGCGTTCCACCCGTTCACCCGTCAGCCGCTCGATCGCCCGCATTGAATGCTCTTCTGCGATAGTAAACAGCGTAATGGCACGCCCCTTGTTTCCTGCACGGCCGGTTCGGCCAATTCGGTGTACGTAATCCTCGGGTGCCTCGGGTATATCATAGTTTATCACATGTGACACCGAGTCGATATCGATCCCGCGGGCGGCAACATCGGTAGCGATAAGCACGGTCGTGTGGCCGGACTTGAATGCTGCCAATGCAGACTCACGCTGTGACTGCGAACGGTCACCATGGATCCGGTTAGATTTATGCGAACGCTTTTCCAAAATATGTGCCAAACGGTCAGCACCTCGCTTGGTGCGTGTAAACACAAGTACGCGGTCGAAATCTTCCTTATCCAACAGGTCCAGCAGCAGCGGCATTTTTGATTGCTGTGCAACCGGATACGCTGTTTGATGGATCAGGCCCGCGGCCTTTCCTCTCGGGCTGACCTCGATAAAGGTCGGATCCTTGAGCATCGCGTAAGCAATACGCTCGATCTCGGGCGACATTGTCGCTGAGAAAAAGAGTGTCTGGCGCTTTGCCGGAATAACCTTGACTATCCGCTTGATCGAGGGCAAAAAGCCCATATCGAGCATGCGGTCCGCCTCGTCGAGGACGAGATGGGTAAGGCTATTGAAATTGATCAGGCCCTGGTCCATAAAGTCTATAAGACGGCCAGGCGTAGCAATTATCAAATTTGCTCCACGCCGCAGACTGTCCATCTGTCGTTTGTAACCGGCCCCACCGATAATGGCGGTGCAGGTAATGCCCTTCGGGGCAAATTCGCGGCAAGCTGCCTCGGTCTGATTGGCAAGCTCGCGTGTCGGCGAAAGGACGAGAACTCTTGTTCCCGGTTTACCCTTGTTATCACCTAGAAGTTGTAAAATCGGCAGCAAAAAGGCCGCCGTCTTGCCGGTACCGGTCTCGGCACTGGCTAAAATGTCTCCGCCCTTTAAAAGGACCGGAATCGCCTGTTTTTGAATGGGTGTAGGCTCGGTAAAACCCAGTTGCTCGCACTTTTCCGTGAAAAACGGAAGCAAGCCTAAATCGCTAAAAGTCATTTGTAATTGAAAAACTATATCTACTGAAGTCCCAGTTCAGAGTCCCTGCTTCAGCAGGCCGCGGATCGCAGTATGCGATCAGACCTACCACATGGGATCGCCGCCTAAAGGCGGTACTCCAAACGAGTCTTCGGGATGTAATAAGAAGTTACTAACGCGGAGATTTCTTCAGTGTAACGGTAGCAAGGAAGGGTCTACGTTCGAGGGCTCACAACTAAGGAGCCGCTTCTAACAGTTATAAAGGAACCGTTTCTCGAACTATCTATTTCGATCCAACATAGGACCGAGTTTACCGTCGACGAATGAGACACGGAATTGTCAAACTACTAAGACTACAGTAATTAGCAAAAGGATGCAAGTTATTTTCGGCCGCCCGGCTGTTTACCGGGTATTACTCCGAAAAGACGAAGCAGAGCGGCGGTCAGCGTCCAACGTATACCATTCTACATTCTACAGACTGCGTTCGATCCCCGTCCGTCACCCTTCGAATTCGTCCCCAAACTCCTGTAACTGTCCCACGCCGGGACAGTAATATCGCTGTAACTGCCTTATAATGTGATAGTTACAGGTTTTCGTACTGTCCCACGCTTCGGCGTGCGGGTGTAATACAGCGGTGGTCAGTGGTCGGAGCCGCTTTTGGATGATGGAGTGATTCTTCCTTCGGGATCGTCACTCCTCGTTCGTATCCCCACTCGCCACTCCGAACTCGCCACTCCGCACTCACTAGACCCCCTGCTTTTGTACCACGGCTGGTACAGCAATTATGGCGTAACCCCTGCTATCACAGCAAGTTACATGCTTGTACCATGTACCACGCATTTTTCAGTTTTCTGTATTACGATGTATGACAGCAATCCAAAAGCTAAGGTTTCTACCATCCACAGCAACGAAAACTCATCAACCATCAACGAACAAACCCCTGCGATCCACGATCAACGATCAATGAGCAAATTTTCAAACATCCGCACGGCCTCGAAAGACCGGGCACCGCAACAGGCTAACGTACTTTTTAGGCTTTCGGGTAGTCCATTTGGCGTACTTTGTAGCATTTGGCGTGATTTGCATCATTTGGCGTGGATAGGATCTCGGGGTGCCCTTACTGCGCGCGGGCTTCTAAATGCAGCATTTAACTTGAAATTGCACATTTAGTGGAAAAAGACGCAAAAGGGAGACTTCGTTTTTTCCGCGGTCGGTCCTGAGGGGACATCGGTCCATACCCACGAGGACACAAATCATCACGAAGTTTCCCACATCCAGGATTTTACGGAAGAAAGCGGCCATTTCATCTTCTATAACAAACAAATATAAATTTTGCTGATTGCAGAAACGTGGATCTCGATTGACGCACGTATGAAGTAGGAGTAGAATCTGAACGATTTTCATCGTAATTTCTTAACCTTAAAATAGATCATTTATCCTTCCCGGTGTTCCAGGAGTCAAAGTATGTTCCCTAGATCCTCTCGCTCTTTGTTCGCAGCGATCTTTGCCATTGTGTTTGCAGCTTCCGTGCTAATGATGAGCACGTTCGGCCCCTTTGCCGGTGCCGAGGGCGGGACGGAAGTGTCCTCGGGGATATTCGCGCCCACCATCACGGCGACGAAGACCGATTCGCTCGTGGCGACGGGCAACAATGGTGACGGAAGGGCCGATCCCGGAGACGAGATCGATTATACAGTCACGGTACAAAACGGAGCCGCGCCGGGGGCGGGAAATGATGCGACCAACCTCGCTCTCTCGGACACGATAGACGCGAATACGACTTTAGACGGCGGATCTCTGGCGTCTTCCCCAGTGGGGGTGAATGATACGTTTCCCGTGACGGTGCTAGGCAACGTTTCGATCAACTCCGCGACGATCACAGGCGGTCCTTTCCGCGTTACTGCAAACGACTATCTCGGTCTGAATCCCGTAGCGACGATCGACTCATTTGACGCAACATCGGCGAATGGCGGCAACGTCACGATGGTGCAATCCGGTGCCAACATGGGTGAGTTCACCTATAACCCACCTCCGGGATTTGAGGGAACCGATACCTTCACCTACACGCTGACCGACAACGGGAACGCATCAAGTGCGGCTTCAAATCGAACAGCCACCGTTTCTATTACGGTGAGCGGCATGATCTGGTTTGTGAACAACGCAGCGGCTGCCTGCACGACGCTTGCAGCCGGATGCGGCAGGCTTTCGAACCCTTTTTCCTCGCTTGAGGCATTTCAGGCCCTTAACAACGGCACCGGCAACAACCCGGCGGATGGCGACAACATTTTTATATATGAGAGTGCGACAGCTTACACGGGCGGTGTAACGCTCCTTAACAATCAGAAACTCATTGGGCAGGATTCGACCGGCACGCTGGCGACTATTACGGGGCTGACCCCGCCAACGGGCAGTGCACCGCTACCGGCAATGAATGCAGGGGCTCCCGCGACGACCATTCAAAACGGCGGAGGAAATGGCGTAACACTCGGTACAGGCAATACCCTCAACGGTTTCACCGCGAG
>JBGTBC010000339.1:0-37473 GCA_041749555.1 Pyrinomonadaceae bacterium
CTTCGCGACCGGATTCTTAATGAGCAAGGGGAGATACGACAGCACGTTAATATATTCGCGGGTAAAGGCGATGTGAAGAAACGTCAAGGGCTCGAGACGGTGCTTGATACGGACGAGATCCACATCTTTAACTCAGTGAGCGGAGGCTAGAGGAACGCCGCACAACTTCCATGCTGCTTAAATCCACACTCATTGAAGAAATTATTGCGGGCCGCGTATCCACGGTTTTCCGCGTCTGGAAACGCGCGACAGTTAAGCCTGGCGGCACGCAGATGACGAAACTCGGCGTGCTCGGCATTGATGCCGTCGATGTCGTCACCGAGGATGAGATCACAGAGAACGACGCTCGCGAAGCCGGTTACGCCTCAAAACAGGAACTGATCGATCATCTGCTCGAACGCACAGAAGAGACCGCGATCTACCGGATCAAACTTCACTATGTCGGCGAAGACCCGCGAAAAGCTCTCCGCGAGCAGGCTGACCTCAGCGACGAGGAGCTGAACGAGATCATCGAAAAGCTACGCAAACTAGATGAGAACAGCCAGCGTGGAAACTGGACACAATTGTATCTGCAGATGATCCACGACCGCCCAAATACCCACGCCGCGAAACTCGCCGCCTCGATCGGCCTCGACATCCCGCACTTCAAGCCATGGGTACGCAAACTAAAAGACCTCGGTCTCACCGAAAGCCTAAGGCCCGGATATCGGCTATCGCCGAGGGGTGAAAAGGTGTTAGGCGAACTTAGAAAAGCCGACTAATCTGTTAAATTCTCCGATCCAACAACCGCCCGAACGAGCGTCGTAGTAAACTACGGATAATGAAAGTTTTACTAACCGGAGCCAATGGCTATATCGGAAAGCGACTTCTGCCTCTTTTGATCGAGCGAGGTTGCCAGGTCGTATGTGCCGTTCGTGACAAGGCCCGGTTTCCCAGGGATGGTTTATACGCTGATCCGAATGTATCCGTAGTCGAGATCGACTTCGTAGAAAACGCCTCAGTCCACCCGGAGCTGATGGAAATCGACGCGGCCTACTATTTGATCCATTCGATGAGCGATGAGGACTCATCCGGTTTCGAAAAGCTCGAGAGCACTGCCGCGAAGAATTTTGTCGAGCTGGTGGGCGGTACATCGGCAAAACAGATCATTTATCTCGGTGGCATCACAAACGACGACAACCTCTCGACCCACCTGGCGTCGAGAAAAAAGGTCGATGAAGTCCTTCGCTCCGGGCGGGTGCCGGTCACATCCCTAAAAGCCGGTATCATTGTCGGTTCGGGCAGTTCCTCGTTCGAGATCATTCGCGATCTTGTGGAAAAACTGCCGATCATGATTGCTCCGAGATGGGTAGACACACGGACACAGCCGATCGCCATTCGCGATGTCCTTGGGTATCTGTCCGGGGTGCTTCTTCGAGAGGACACATATGGTGGAGCTTACGATATAGGCGGCCCTGACGTTATGACATATAAGGAAATGATCCTGCAGTATGCCGACGTTCGAGGGCTGAAACGCCGCATAATCACCGTTCCCGTGTTGACGCCGAGGCTCTCGTCGTACTGGCTTTACTTCGTAACAAGTACCTCTTACCGGCTCGCCGTGAATCTGGTGAACAGCATGAAGGTAGAGGTTGTCGCAAAGCCGAACAACCTCGGCAATAAGCTCGGGATCCATCCTTTAACCTACAGAGAAGCCGTAAGACTCGCATTTCAAAAGATCGGGCAGAACAGCGTCGCATCAAGCTGGAAAGACTCGTTTGCATCAAGTTTCAAGACCAATACACTCAGCGGGCATTTACAGGTGCCGACTAACGGTTGTCTTACTGACGAAAGACTTGTGCCAGTTAAAACCGATGTCGCACAAGTCGTCGATAACATTTGGTCCATCGGCGGCCGGCGAGGCTGGTATTACGCGAACTGGCTGTGGACGATCAGGGGAATAATGGACAAGATGTTCGGCGGCGTGGGTCTGCGGCGCGGCCGCACGAATGTCGACACGATCAACCCAGGCGACACTCTCGACTTTTGGCGTGTCCTGGTTGCGGATCGGCAAAACAAGCGCCTGCTTCTTTACGCGGAAATGAAGCTGCCTGGCGAGGCGTGGCTAGAACTAGCAGTGACGCGGATAGACGGGCAGGACTTTCTCAAACAAACCGCGACCTTCCGCCCAAAAGGCCTGCTGGGGCGCCTATATTGGTATTCGGTCCTTCCGTTCCACCACTTTGTATTCCGCGGAATGGCTAAAAATATTGTGGGCTATAGAGAGACCTGATCGGATCAATACATCAAGTATGATCTACGGAGGTGGAGGAACTCGGCTAATCCATCCTTCCAGTTTGCCTCGATATGCTCCAGTGAATCGCCACTCTCAATTGATTTCCGAATTTTATCCGTACCGCTAACCACGTCAAACGGATTCTTGCCGAATTCGTATTCGTAATCGGTCTGTTTCCATTGGAAGTGATCGGGATACAGGTCATACGCCGTCTTTATCATGGCGATGCCGAGGATGACGGGGCGGAAAGATTCACGGTCAGTGACGTGGATCTGGATGCCGCCGCTTGTTTGATCAGCCCACTTCTGGAATGTCGAGCGGAAGAAGCACGGCCGGAGGACGACGCCGGGAAAATTGTAGCGGTCGAGTTCCCCGGCCCATTCCCATGGATCGATGAATGGGGCACCGTTCAGTTCAAACGGCTTTGTCGTTCCGCGGCCTTCGCTTAGCTCGGTACCTTCGATATGGACTGTTGCAGGGAAAACAATGCAGGTATCGACAGTTGGAATATTAGGGGAGGGTAGCACCCATGGCAATCCGGTTTCTTCGAACCACATCTCGCGGGTCCATCCAGTCATCGACACGACTTCAAGGTCGCAGCCGATGGCGAAATGCTCGTTGAACATCTTAGCGAGCTCGCCAGTCGTCATTCCGTGACGCGTCGGTATCTCAAACTGGCCGACGAAGGAGGTGAATTCTGTTTCGGTGACGTTGCCTTCGACGTGGATACCGCCGATCGGATTTGGGCGGTCGCACACGATCACACGCTTGCCATATTTTTTTGCGGCCCGCATGCAGTTCGCCATCGTATATACGAAAGTGTAGATCCGGCAGCCGACGTCCTGCAGGTCAAAGACGATCGTGTCGACGTTCTCGATCATCGTCTCGGTGGGTTCGCGGGTTTCGCTGTAAAGCGAATAGATCCATAGGCCTGTGTGCGAATCAACCGAGTGATCAGTTTCGATCATGTTGTCCTGAACATCGCCCCGAATCCCGTGCTGAGGGCCAAATAGCGTTGTCAGGTTAATCTCCGGGTGTTCATGAAATATGTCTGCTGTATGGCGGAGGTCCGGCAAAACCGACGCCTGGTTGCAGACCAAGCCGATCCTATCGCCTTGCAATAGATCCAATCGGTCGTTCAATAAAACTTCAATGCCGGGCCGTGTCCTTTCTCTATCCATATTTCAAAATAATAGCCCAAGCGAGGCTCGGGCTAGAATTGGTTCTTGAGGCTCAATAGATCCTACTTTTTCTTCGCAGCCTTCTTGGCGGCCGGCTTTGCAGCTTTTTTGGCTGTAGGCTTCGCTGCCGGTTTGGCCGCTGGTTTCGCCGGGCTCTTTACAGCTTTCTTCACAGCAGACTTAGCAGCTTCTTTTGGAGCCGGTTTTGCGGCTGGCTTGGCATCGCCGTCAGTGACGGGGGCATGGGGAGCATGCTTTGCGACCGATGCGATTCCGCTTTCCATCGAACGCGTCGTTTTATACATCTCGCTTTTGCCGATGGGCTCGCCGTTGGCGGCCTTCATTACAAAATACGGCGAGCCGTCCTTGGCGGTCTTACGCTCAAAACGCTTGTCGTTACCTGCATTCTTCTTCACAGAAGTAATGCCTTTGGTCGCGGCACTTCGCGATTCATAGGCCTCGCTAGTCAAAATGATCTGCCCGTTAGAAGCCTTTAAATTGAAACGAAATTTCCCGGTCCTGCCGGCTTTGATCTCAAATTTTCCTGCCATGAATATTTATCTCCTCAATTACTAAAAATATTTGACATGCGGATGAAACAGCTTTCCGGCGAATAAAATATTGCACAGTCACGATGGGTGCCGCAAGTTTGCAGCCCCTTATTCGAGAAAATCATGCGGCATATCGCGCGGGCCAAGGTTATTTCGCGTAATTACGCGGGCACAGCCGTTCCATCTGAGGATGGCGTCATCGTTCCCCGAGGGCCGCATCGATTCGGCCGTCTCAAAGCAATCCATAGCTTGGCGAAAGAGTTCATAGGCACCGACACCGCCTTTCGCAAGCGTCGCCTTTCCCCGGCGCTCATACATGATGCCACTGTAATATGTACGTTCGTAATCGCCGCTGATACGGGTCAGATATTCAGTTATGCGGGCGTCGCCGATGGCATAGTCCTTGCCAAAACGGTCGCTCATCGCAAGGACAATATTAATCAGTGCCTCCTGATTGTCAGGCTCGATTGCGAGTATGTCGAGATAGATGCTCTCGGCTGCACCGGGCTCATTGAGCAAGCGATATCGGTTCGCTTTTTCAAGGGCGGCGGGTACTGCCTCGGGTGATAATGGCTTTAATTCGAACATCGCTATTTCTTACGAAACAATTTCACCAATTTTCGCAGCGGATCGTAGTGCTCATCGACCACGCGCTCCTTGAGCGGAATAATAGCATTATCTGTGATGGTTATGTGCTCCGGGCACACTTTTGTGCAGCATTTTGTAATGTTGCAATAACCGATACCGAAGGCATCCTTTAGATCTTCCGTCCGGTTTTCAGTGTCGAGCGGGTGCATCTCGAGAGCAGCGGCATATACGAGAAAGCGCGGGCCGATAAACTCGGCGTGTTTATTGTGATCGCGAAGGACATGGCAAACATCCTGGCAAAGGAAGCACTCGATGCACTTGCGAAATTCCTGCACGCGGTCGACATCCGATTGCTGCATCCGCCATGTGCCGTCCGGTGCGTCAGGTTTACGAGGGTTGAATTTCTTGATCCGTTTCTTGACCTCGTAGTTCCATGAGACGTCAGTGATCAGGTCTTTGACCGGCGGAAATGCCCGCATCGGCTCGATCGTAACTGGTTCGTCGATCGGGATAGTGTCCAGACGCGTCATGCACATCAGCTGGGGTTTACCGTTGATCTCGGCTGAGCACGATCCGCATTTACCGGCTTTGCAGTTCCAGCGGCAGGCGAGGTCAGGGGCAGATTCCGATTGGATCTGGTGGACAGCGTCGAGCACGACCATACCCTCGGTGACCTCGGTCTGGTAATCAACTAACTCCCCGCCATCGCGGCCGCCTCGTCTTATGCTGAATGTAGCTTTCTTCATTGTTTTGAGTACCCGCTTTAGCGGGACACACATATTGGAGCTTGAGGCCGCCTGAAGGCGGGACTCAGAACTTAGCCCATCTCCTCAATGATCTGTTTTAACTCCTCAGGCATTTCCGGAATCGGAATACGCGATATCTGCATTTGTCCATCGGAATCTTTCTTCAGAGAAAAATTGAACTTCGCAAACTCCGGGTCCTTTGCCGGGAAATCATCGCGATATTGGCCGCCGCGGCTTTCTTTTCGTTCGATCGCGGCACGCGTGATCGCTTCAGAAACGGTTAATAGGTTATGCAAATCGAGAGCCGTGTGCCAGCCGGGATTAAAATCGATATTTCCCGGCACGAAGGTTTTGGTTGAGCGCTCGTTAAGCTGAGTTAAACCATCGAGGGCCCGATTCATTTCGTCCTCGGTTCGAACAATTCCGACGAGGTCCTGCATCATTTCTTGGAGGTCGGATTGTATAGAGAAAGGGTTCTCGCCTTGGTCGCGTTCAAACGGCTCGAGGGCCGTTCGGGTCGTTCGCTCGATCGCCTCGTCATCGACCGTCCCGTGGCCGTTTTCTTGTGCAAACACGGCCGCGTACTCGCCCGCACGTTTACCGAATACGATGAGATCCGAGAGCGAATTACCGCCAAGGCGGTTTGCTCCGTTGATGCCCGCGGCACATTCGCCGGCAGCAAAGAGCCCGGGAACGGTTGACGCCTGTGTGTCGGCATCGACACGTATGCCGCCCATAATATAATGCGTTGTCGGCCCGACCTCCATCGGCGTAGTCGTGATATCGAGATTGGCAAGCTGCTTGAATTGGTGATACATCGATGGCAGCTTTTTCTTGATATGCTCAGGCGCGTTCGAGATCTTTTCCTTGATCCACGCAATATCGAGGAATACGCCGCCGTGCGGCGACCCGCGGCCGGCCTTGACCTCGCGGACGATGCATCTTGCAACGTGGTCGCGGGTAAGAAGTTCGGGCGGGCGGCGAGCGTTCTTATCACCGGTCACATATCGCCAGCCTTCCTCTTCGTTGTCGGCGGTCTGGTCTTTATAGTTGTCGGGAATGTCATCGAACATAAAGCGACGGCCTTCGCTATTTGTCAAAATTCCTCCCTCACCCCGCACCCCTTCGGTCACGAGCAGGCCTCGAACGCTAGGCGGCCAGACCATACCGGTCGGATGGAACTGGATAAATTCCATGTCGACCAGCTCAGCACCGGCGTCATAAGCGAGCGTGTGGCCGTCGCCGGTCCCCTCCCAACTGTTCGATGTTATCTTGTAGGCACGGCCCACACCGCCGGTGGCTAGTACGACCGCCTTTGCTTTGAAAATGCGAAAACGTCCATGCTCGCGTTCGTATGCCAGGCACCCGATAACGCGGTCGCCGTCTTTGAGAAGCGAGACGACCGTGACCTCCATATAAACCTGAATGCCCTGATGAATGCCGTGGTCCTGGAGCGTACGAATGAGTTCGAGTCCCGTGCGGTCGCCGACATGAGCTAGACGCGGGTAACGATGGCCGCCGAAATTGCGCTGCAGGATCTTGCCGTCTTTTGTCCGGTCAAATACTGCTCCCCATGCCTCAAGCTCGCGAACGCGTTCCGGAGCTTCCTTAGCATGAAGCTCAGCCATCCGCCAGTTGTTTACATACTGGCCGCCACGCATCGTGTCGGAGAAATGGACCTTCCAATTGTCGCGGTCATCGACATTCGCCATCGCCGCCGCCATTCCGCCCTCGGCCATAACGGTATGGGCTTTACCAAGAAGCGATTTGCACACGAGCCCTACACTTACGCCCGCAGTCGATGCTTCGATCGCAGCACGTAAGCCGGCACCGCCAGCGCCGATAACCAGAACGTCGTGTTCGTATGTCGTGTAATCAGTCATTAATGGTCAGCTTTCGAGCCTTTGTGCCGATGTAGTCGACGAAATCTGGTTCAATGCCCTGTGCCCGGATGATCGTCTGGATCTGGGCCCTGTGATGGATGGAGTGAAAATTCAATTGCAGAGCGATGTCTTTAGGCGTTGCGGCCCAATTGCCGCCGTCAAATCCCAGAAACTCGCGTTCTGTCTCGAGTTCCTCGTCTGTTCTTGAATCAATAAAATCGAGCCAGGGTTTTAGGCTCTTATCCCATTCCTCTTCCAATTGGTCAAGCGAATAAAGCGGATTCCACCAACTCATCTCATTAGCCCGCTCGCCTTCTACGATCCGCGCCATCCATTTGTACTGGCAGTTGATCAGATGACTCGCGAATTTAACGCATTCCTCCTGGTCGCCAAGCAGGCCAATCTTCTTGAAAAGCCTTTTATTTGTCATGTCGTTGAATTTGAACAGCTCGATGAGATGGTCCTTGAACTGCATCTAAAATATCCTCCAGTCGGACCAAATACCCATCGAAAGCATCCGAACGTAAATATCGGAGAATCCCACGCCGAACAGGCTGATCCAGGCGAAAAGCATGTGCCGGCGATTGAGTTTGCCGACGCAATCGTATGTGGCCTTACGCACAGGCTTGTTCGAAAGCACGTCGTAGGCTCCACCCACGAGATGTCGAAGGCTGTGGCAGCCCAGTGTATACGCGCCTAGAAAGACTACGTTCAAGGTCAGGACGATCGTGCCGACGCCTATGCCGAACCGCTCCACACCATCCGGCCCCGCGAACCACATTGCCTTCCACGCATCGTGGGACAGGAAAACGAGAAAGACGAGGGCGAGATACAGAAAATACCGATGTACGTTCTGGAGTATCAGCGGAAATTTCCGTTCGCCGCGGTAATTATGACGCGGCTCACCGACCGCGCACGCGGGCGGGTCGGCCCACATCGATTTGTAATAGGCTCCGCGATAGTAATAACAGGTAAACCTGAACCCGCCGGGCGCCCATAGGATCAATAGAGCGGGCGAAAATGGCAGCCACGATGGGATCCATGCCGGTTTTGGCCCAAACATGGAATGCGGCGAATCCCCAAAGATCTCAGGCGAATAAAATGGTGACAGATAATTCCCGAAAGCGTAATGTTCTGCCTGAAACGCAGCCCAGGTCGAATAAACGACGAATGCCCCGAGGCCAATAAACGTCAACAGAGGAGCGACCCACCAGCCGTCCTTTCGCATCGTCTGTCCAAACCCCCGCCGCTGAATAGAAACCAGATTAGATGCCATAGAAAAGCGAATTAACCGTTTTGTAAAGCTGAGATGCTGATCCGAAAACTGCTAAAAGTTTTACGCGAAATAGAGGGCCAAGTCAATTTTGGGTCAAAGCCGCTGTCTGCCGTAAGTTTCAGTCATCTCACGCAACCATTCGGCCATCTTGTTGATGAGTTGATCTTCAACCAGCCGCCATTGCCAATTGCCATCGCTCGTTGCGGGAGTGTTCATACGGGCAGAACTTCCGAGGCCGAGAATGTCCTGCATAGGAACGATCGCAGTGTCAGCGACCGACGAGTACACCGCACGGACCATGTCGCGATGGATCTCACGGCCGTTTGCGTGAAGATATTTGCGGCAAAACGAGCGCTCGTGTTTCGCGGCCTTTCTGTACCAGCCAGCCGTTGTATCGTTGTCGTGCGTTCCTGTATAGGCGACAGTATCGCGAATATAATTGTGCGGCAGGTCGCGATTGTGTGCGTCGCTCCCGAACGCATATTGCAGGATTCTCATGCCTGGCATTTCGAACCGATCTCTTAGCGATTCGACCTCGGGGGTCACCGATCCCAGGTCTTCGGCAATAACGGGCAATGGCCCGAGTCGCCGAATAAGCGTTTCGAAAAGATCCGTGCCGGGCACCTTCGCCCACGTTCCATTTTTGGCGGTCGTGTCACCGCCGGGGACCTCCCAGTTCCGTACAAAGCCGATAAAATGATCGAGTCTGACGATATCCGCGGTTCTTAGTGCAAATGCGATCCGAGCGGTCCACCAGTTAAAGTCATCGGTCCGCATGGCCTCCCAGTCGTAGATCGGATTACCCCACAGTTGGCCGGTCTTAGAGAAGTAGTCCGGCGGAACGCCTGAAACCACTTTCGGTGTTCCGTCGGGGTTCAATTTGAATTTTTCCTGATTACACCACACGTCGGCAGAATCGAGTGCGACGAAGATGGGGATGTCGCCTATTATCGTTACTCCGCGTTGATTAGCGTAGCGTTTTAGGTCAGCCCACCCGCTGAAAAACAGAAATTGGTAGAATCGCTCTGCCTCGATCTCGCGATAAAGCTGAGAAATGGCCCTTTCCAGGGCATCGGGAACCCGGAGGCGCAGCGGCTCGGCCCATTCGAGCCAGGGCTTTTGGCCCTGAGCATCTTTGATGGCCCGATACACCGCGTAATCATCGAGCCACCACGCATTGTGCTTACAAAAGTCGCCAAAAGCTTCGGACAGGCTATTGTCAGGCGAAGAGCGAAAATTCTCGAAAGCAAGTTTTAGAATGTGCGTTTTCCATTCGTAAACCTGCCCATAATCGACAATCTTATCGGGAAATGAAGGAGATTCCGCGATCACTGAGCCTGGCAAAAGGCCCAAATCCGTAAGAGTTTCCGGCGATACAAGAAGCGTATTCCCGGCAAATGCGGAAAAGGTCGAATATGGCGAGTTACCGAGGCCGGTCGGCCCCAACGGGAGTATCTGCCAGTAAGTTTGCCCGGATGCCGCAAGAAAGTCGACAAAATCAAAGGCCGAGGCACCGATATCCCCGATGCCGAAACGGCCGGGGAGTGATGTTGGATGCAGAAGTATTCCGCTGGCTCTCGGAAGTTTCATTTGTCGTCTATTATGTTTGTGTTCGCAATGCATTACAAACTTACAGTTAACGGGGAGATACCCGAAATAAGTGATAGGTGGCAAGTGAAAAGTTATTCCTAAACAGCAAATGGAAACGATAGTTCGAAGCAAACGTGTCGTTACACCGCTGGTGACGGGGCCTGCGTCGATTCATATCAGCGGCGGCCGGATCGCGGCCATTCGCGAGTGGGATGATGTTCCTGCAGGCGTTCCGCTGGACGATGCCGGCCATCTGGTCGTTATGCCCGGAAATATCGATGCGCATGTTCATGTAAACGAACCCGGCCGAACGGAATGGGAAGGGTTTGAGACGGCCACTAAGGCAGCCGCCGCGGGCGGGGTTACGACCATAGTCGACATGCCGCTCAACAGCATTCCTCCGACGACGACGCTTGTGGGGTTCGAAGAAAAGCTCGCTGCCGCGGAAGGAAAGTGTTCCGTCGATGTCGCGTTCTGGGGTGGTGTTGTGCCGGGGAACACGTCAGAGCTAGCGCCGTTGATCGAGCGAGGCGTCCGCGGATTCAAGTGCTTTCTGATCCATTCGGGCGTCGATGAATTTCCCCACGTAGTGGAGTCGGACGTTCGCGAGGCCATGCCGGAGATCGCCCGGCTCGGTTCCGTGCTGCTCGTGCATGCTGAGGTGCCCGGCCCAATCGATGCTGCCGCCGGGACTTTAACGGGCTGTGATCCTCGTTCTTACGACACATTTCTTCGTTCGCGGCCACGCGAATCTGAGAATGAGGCAATAGCGATCATGATCCGACTCTGCCGCGAGACCGGCTGCCGCGTTCACATCGTCCACCATTCGTCCTCCGACGCTTTGCCGATGCTGCGACAGGCAAAGGCCGAGGGCTTGCCGCTGACGGTCGAAACGTGCCCTCATTATCTGACATTTACCGCCGAGGAGATCGCCGACGGGGCGACTCATTTCAAATGCTGCCCGCCGGTCCGCGAAGCCGAAAATCGTGAAAGGCTTTGGGAGGCAGTTGCCGATGGTACGATCGATATGATCGTCTCAGATCATTCGCCATGTACTCCGGCTTTGAAATTACAGGAGAGCGGCGATTTTATGGACGCCTGGGGCGGGATCGCGGCTTTGCAGTTCGGCCTGCCGGTGATGTGGACCAATCTTCGTTCGCGCGGGTTTGGCATTGGAGATCTGACGCGGCTTATGTCCCAAGCCCCGGCAAAACTCGCAGGTTTGGATAAGAGAAAAGGGATACTGGCAGCGGGCTTTGATGCCGATCTTATCGTATGGGATCCCGACGCGACATTTAGCGTGACGCCGGAATCGATCCTCCACCGGCATAAGATCACACCATATGAGGGGATGCGGCTTTTTGGCGTCGTGGAGTCAACATATGTCAGGGGCCAAAGGGTCTACGAGCGAGGGAAATCAAGTGAGGAACCTCTTGGACTGCTGCTCCCGTAAGTTGTCAACGGCCAACGGATTGTGCGCAATATTACATTATGGCCGGGTATGTAATAATCAGTTAATTCAGTTTTCGATCAAGGCGAAGTTTTATGAGAGGGTCTCTCAGTTTTTGGACGCTGTCCATTTGTTCTTTTTGCATTGCCTCGGTCTCGGCGCAGGAATCGTCGGGTGTAGTCGTTCCGCTGCCCACTCCGACAGTTCTATCGACAGTTATTGAATTTGACGTTGATACACTGTCAAGAGGCCCACTAAATGTGACGTTTGTTCCGGCGAGCCTGTCGAGATCTCATCCGGTCACGGTGTTGGAGTCTCATGTAAACTTCAGTATGAGAAGTGCGGCCTTGGAAAAGTCGTTGAGGGTTTGGAATTTCGATCCGGATAAGGACGTGAAGTACGTGGATGTGCCAAACAAACGTGATGCCGACGATGCGGTCCTTCAGGATCAGCCAACGGGCGACAGATTTCAGTGGGGACCGGCCTTTCGGCAATCGCTTCTCTTTCTTGCCGTGCAGCACGGATACGCGATGACGCAGCCCAAGACTCGTAAAGCACTTCGCGGGCCATTTTTTAAAGACTACGTTGGTTCCGTAAGATCATTGGGCGGCTGGAGCGACGGGGGAAAGTTCTTTACTAATTATGTGGCACACCCCATGCAGGGTTCCTTTATGGGCTTTATTCAAATCCATAATGACCCTCGTGGTAAGTCGCAGACATTCGGCGGGTCAGGAAAGTACTGGAAAAGCCGCATGAAAGCTTTAGCATGGTCTGCCGCCTGGAGTACTCAATTTGAGATCGGACCGATCAGCCAGGCATCGATCGGCAACGTTGGCTACAATGGCAAACAAACCTATATTGATCTGGTGGTTACGCCCACAGTTGGTTTCGGAATGCTGATCACAGAGGACATCCTGGATAAGTATGTGGTTCGTAAAATTGAAATGTTGTCGGGGAATCTCTTACTTCGAATTGTGAGCCGGATGCTGCTAAATCCGACCCGGTCCGTCGCAAATATCATTCGATTTAAAAAGCCCTGGCACCGGGACCTTGGCCTCCGATTATGACCGAAAGATCTTCGGGCCCTAAGATAGATTCATCGGATGAGGGCTCTACAGAATGGATTTTCTGAATTTCCTGGATCTCGCATCGAATAAAGTCGGCGGTGTCGTGATTGCGGCGAACGACGACTTTTTCGCGCCCAAGGAGAACCTGATCGTACCGGCGGCACCGGTGTGGAAAGAGGGGAAATATACCGAACGCGGAAAGTGGATGGATGGGTGGGAAACACGACGCCGGCGTACGCCCCGACAGGATGAAAAATTTGACTGGTGCATCATACGTCTGGGCCTTCCCGGCCAGATCAAGGGAGTCGTCGTTGATACTGCATTTTTCCGGGGCAATTACCCGTCGCATTGCTCGATTGACGGCTGCTTTGCTGAGAGTCATCACGAACCCGACGACTTGATTGGCGATCGGACGCAATGGACGGAAATTCTTCCGCTCTCAGGGCTCAAAGGCGACACGCTGAACAAATTCAAGATAAATTCCGATGAGCGGCTATCGCATCTGCGCCTTAAGATCTATCCTGATGGCGGCGTTGCCCGACTTCGAGTCCACGGCATTGTAGAGCCGGACTGGGAAGAGCTAGGGCAGCGAAACAGCGAGATCGATCTTGCCGCCGTTGAGAATGGCGGCAGCGTGCCGCTCGCGAGTGATATGTTCTTCGGCCATCGACAAAACCTGATCATGCCCGGCGTGGCCCGGGATATGAGCGATGGCTGGGAATCGCAGCGGCGCCGCGGCCCGGGGCACGACTGGTGCGTCGTTAAGCTTGGAACACGCGGAAAAGTAACTCGTGTTGAGGTCGATACCTCACATTTTAAGGGGAACTATCCTGAGAGCTGTTCGCTCGAAGGTGGGGTCGCCGACACAGACCTTTTGGATTCGATCGAGTGGAAACCACTACTGCCAATGTCAAAACTACAGGCTCATACGCGACATTCATTCATCAAAGAATTGGCGGACGTTGGGGAAATATCCCATGTTCGATTTAATATTTTCCCCGACGGCGGCGTCAGCCGTTTAAGAATATACGGACGCATCGCATAGAAATCGATTCTGCTATACACTAGTTTCGATTTGCAAAGGTTTAAGATCTACAAAAGTCTTGCCTGGTTGAACGAGTTGCCAGAAGCAGAGGCCCGAAAGGTGCTTCTTTATTGTTGCGGATCGCCTGAATGGGCAGAGAGAATGACGAAGAAACGCCCATTCAAAATGCTCGAAGACCTATTTCATACTTCTGGGACAATCTGGTTCTCGCTATCGCCGTCGGACTGGCTAGAGGCTTTTGCCGCTCACCCGAGGATCGGCTCGACCGTTTCGGCTGCCGCAACTTCGAGATCATCTAAATGGTCAGCCTGTGAGCAGTCGGGAACCGTAACCGCCGAAAGCCTGGTCAAAAAAGAACTCGGCGAAGCCAACCGCTTGTATGAGGAGAAGTTCGGGTTTATATTCATAGTCTGTGCTACAGGACGGTCAGCGGAAGAAATGCTGGAAATGTGCAGGGCCCGGCTGCCGAATTCTTTAAGTGAGGAAATGGAATTAGCTGCTATTGAGCAGCATAAGATCACGGAACTCAGGCTGAACAAACTACTGGAAAATGAGCGCCATTACCACACATGTGCTTGACACCTCGACTGGCCTCCCCGGGGCCGCGATCTCGGTCGTACTCGAACGAAAGACCCATTCGGCAGGGTGGCAAAAGATCGCCGAAGGGATAACAAACGCCGACGGCCGGCTCAACGATCTTTTGTCGCCAAGCGAGGCGTTCTTACCAGGACATTATCGGTTGATCTTTGAAACCGGGCCCCACTTTCTCTTGCAGAATCAGGAAGGGTTCTTTCCTCAGATCTCGATAATGTTCGTGGTAAAGGACCCGGTGGAGCATTATCACGTACCTCTGCTCCTAAGCCCCTGCGGCTATACGACGTATCGCGGAAGTTAAAATATGAGCGTTCGGATCGCCCAGAACAGTTACGGCAAATCCCGCGTTCGTTTGATAAAGGTCGCCCGCGACGGCCCTCAACATGAGATACAGAATCTCACTATCAATATAGCCCTCGAAGGCGATTTCGAAGAGATCCATACCGTCGGCGATAACAGCCTTTGCCTGCCCACCGATACAATGAAAAACACGGTCTACGCCCTTGCCGGCGAGACCAGCGGAATAGAGCAGCCTGAAGCATTTGGCCAGAGGCTTGCTGACCATTTTCTGAAAAATAACCCGCAGGTATCCGCTGTCCGGCTGCAGATAGCTGAATCAGCCTGGAAGCGAATGAGCTTCGACAACGCCGACCATTCGCATTCCTTTGTGAAAGGCAGTAACGAGAAGCGTACGGTTTCCATACACGCGACGAGGGGCCTGATGACGCTCGAGGTCGGTGTTGAGGACCTGGTTGTTCTGAAGACGTCCGGTTCGGCGTTTGCCGGTTATATCAAGGACGGCTTTACGACGCTGCCTGAAGCTGCAGACCGAATACTTTCGACGTCTGTAAAAGCAACCTGGCGATACGGCGATCCCGACACGGCCACATTCGATCTCTTTCGTTCCATCCGAAAGACTATACTCGAGATATTTGCCGGCCACGATAGCAAGTCTGTCCAGCATACGTTATATGCTATCGGCAAGACCGTACTGGAACGGTTCGCCGGTGTCGAAGAAATTCGTTTCTCGCTCCCAAATATTCACTGCCTGCCGGTCGATGTTTCGAGATTCGGCGTCGAGGATCGAAGCTGTATATTCGTTCCCACAGATGAACCGCACGGACTGATCGAGGCAAACATAACGCGACAATGAACACATCACTATCTTCCGGATCGTTTCGATCAATTAGCGCAAAGCTAAGCTCATCGATGGCTGAATTTGAACGGAGATATCCCGGCGAATCCGGCAGACGCCAACCCGTTCACACGGTTTATGGCGGAGCGCATATTTTTAAGTCTGACACCGCCGTTAGGCTTGGAGGCCTTGCGACAAGAGCCTTCGAGGCTTATGCACCTGATGCCGCGGCATTCGCCCGTATACTCGGCCTGCCTACGGCACTCGCCGACACAGTCTATGCGCGCGTTAAGGAAAAGATAAGCCGCGAGGCGGTAGAGGATTTCCGAATAGATTTTGAGGACGGATACGGCACCCGTCCGGATGTTGAAGAAGACGGTCACGCAATAGCGGCGGCCCGTGAGGTGGCAAACGGTCTCACCGCCGGGACGCTGCCGCCTTTTATCGGCATACGTATCAAAACTTTCTCTGAAGAGCTTCATGCTCGCAGCATTCGCACACTCGATCTTTTTCTTACTGAACTTGTTGTGGCGACAGGCGGCCGGATGCCGGAGAATTTTGTCGTCACTCTCCCAAAGATCGTTCTGCCCAATCAGGTCTCGGCACTCGCGGATATCTTTGATGAAGTTGAGCCAAAACTTGGCCTGTTTTCGGGTTCTCTAAAGATGGAGATGATGATCGAAACGACTCAGTCGATCATTGCTTCGGACGGCGAGATCGGTATGCCGCGATTGCTCGAAGCGGCTCGCGGTCGATGCATCGCCGCACATTTCGGCACATATGATTACACGGCAAGCTGCAGCATCACGGCTGCTTACCAGGACATGCTTCACCCCGCATGTGACTTTGCCCGGCACATGATGCAGGTATCTTTTGGCGGTACGGGCGTGTGGTTGTCAGACGGGGCAACCAACATCATGCCCGTCGCTCCTCATCGTGGCGGCGACCTTACGGAAGACCAGACCGATGAGAACCAAAGGGTTGTGCATCGGGCGTGGAAGCTACATTACGACCACTGCCGTCATTCGCTGGCTAATGCCTTTTATCAGGGATGGGACCTTCATCCGGCCCAATTGCCGACGCGGTATGCTGCAGTGTATACATTCTTTCTCGAGAGCCTGGACGCGGCATCCGAACGGCTTAGGAATTTTGTCGAAAAGGCGGCCCAGGCTACTCTGGTCGGAGATGTATTTGACGACGCCGCGACAGGCCAGGGCTTGCTGAATTACTTTTTGCGAGCGATCAACTGCGGAGCGGTAACCGAATCAGAAGCTCTCGACCTTACAACCCTAACACTTGACGAACTCCGGTCAGGTTCATTCGTTAAGATCCTTGACAACAGACGAACGTGACCATGACTGTCAATTAGACGGGGACTTATAACCCTGACGAATCCATGCCCACGCGGATTCAATTATGGTGTGCAGGTCCTGGAACTCCGGCTCCCAGCCTAATTCGTTCTTTATTTTTTCCGACGAGGCTATCAGGGCCGTGGGGTCACCGGGCCTGCGTTCCACCACCCGTTCGATTATCTCCAGGCCCGTTACTTCGCGGACTGCTTCGATCACCTCGCGGACGGTGTAACCTGCTCCTCCACAGCCGAGGTTGTAAACATCGCTTTTTTCGTCAAGGATCTCTAAAGCCAGCAAATGCGCCCTAGCCAGATCAATTACATGAACGTAATCCCGGACACATGTGCCGTCCCGAGTTGGATAATCGACCCCAAATACGTCGATGTGCGGTATTTTGCCGGTCGCAGCCTGCAGAACAAGGGGGATCAGATGTGTTTCAGGATCATGTATTTCTCCGCACCGCTTACTAGCCCCCGCCGCATTGAAATATCTCAAGCTCGCGTAGTTGATCCCATTGCCCAGCCGATAATGTTCCAACTTTCTTTCAAATTCCAATTTGGTTTCGCCATACGGATTTGTCGGATGCAGTGGGTCAGTCTCTAATATCGGCTGGCAGCCCGGTTCGCCATAAACAGCGGCAGTAGACGAGAAAACGATCTTTGTCACATCGGCTTTCGCCATTGACTGAAGCAAGACCTCACCCGCTACGACATTATTGTCGTAATATTTTTCCGGTTGCAATACCGATTCACTTACCAGGGCCGACGCAGCCATGTGTATGACTGCTTCGACGCCATTTTCGACCAGGGTGTGAACAAGCAGCTCGCTGTTATGCAGGTTTCCAATGACGAGCCCTGCCCTCGGATCGACCGCTTCCCGATGACCTGTGGAGAGATCATCGTAGACGACAACCTCGTGTCTGCTCTCTGCCAACTCTTCTACAACAACGCTGCCGATATAACCGGCCCCGCCGGTCACGAGAATGTTCATAATGCGATGAAATGATCGATAAACTCCAGTATAGCCAATCTCCCAATAAATAAAGCACGATCGGATTGAGTCCTGCCCATTACCTTGCCGCGGCCCGAGCCGTGGCCAAGCAAAATTTCTACTCTGTACGAAAGCTTACAGACGAGCCGCACACGATTCTATAAGCTTGTTTAGTAGCGGGCATTTCGCCCGGCTGTTTCGGAGGGACCAATAACAGAGGAGGTCACTCTCAACGGGTTCTTTAAGGAGCAATAGAAACAATGGACGATAAAGGCAAAAAAGCGGCAGACAAAACTGGTCGTTCGACAACGACAAGAGCCAACGGTGGTACGAGGTCCTCTCCGCCTCGAGTCGCAGGCGATGGCAGCGGTGAAGCGAAGGATGTAAAAGCAAAATCGGCATCAGAGGCCAAGAAAAAAGCCACTGGATCGACTGCAAAAACAAATAGTGCGACACCAGTTACCGAAAAGAACAAGATCAAGCAAACTGCAGCGACGCGGGCCGCTCGATAATTCAGAACAGTGATTACGTTAAATTTCTTAGGAGGAAAAATATATGCTTTGGACAATAATTCTCATACTTTTAGTTCTTTGGGCCCTTGGATTCGGCTTTGCGGGTGCCGCAGTCGGAAGTCTGATCCACATTCTGCTCGTGATAGCAGTGATCGTTCTTGTAGTTCAGCTCGTCACTGGGAGAAGAGCTGTATAGAGTCCCACTCACAGTAAAGGGGAGGCCTGGAACGGTCTTTCCTGTTTTGTGAATCTGATCGGCCGTGAAAGCGGCCGGTCATTTTTGTTTCGCGAAAGGACTATCGAAAGCGATCCAGTGGATTCATTCTTCTTTTTGCACTTTGACCTCAAAGCGAAACTTGCAGATCTGTCGATACACGCATTGGCCGCAAACTGACTCGGACGGAGTGGCGTCGTAAAGGCCCTTTGCAATGTTATCGAGATGGATCTGTACCGAAACGTCGATCTCGGCCAAATCATCCGGGCCGAATTCGTAAAGAACGTTGTGAGCGAGATAGGCGATATATCCGCGTTTTTTGTCAAAGGCGCGAGCATAGGCCCAGATCTGAAAGCGGTGTTCTTCAGGATCCATCTCAGCGTCGGTTTTATAGTCGAGTACAAAATCCGAGCCCACGACATCCGCGATTCCGATGATTGTTAATGGGCCAAATGCCTTGGCGAACGATACTTCCTTTTCATTGCCGTTTATTCGAACGGCAGCGAATTCGGGCATTTCCCGGAACGACCTCGCGAATCCGAGGGCCCGAGCCAGCTCCGTCTCCGCGCCTTTTCCTGCATGCTGACGTAATGAGGCGGCATCATTTATATCCAGTTCCAGGGCCAGATGTGTCAATTCCCCGATCAGCATCGCTGACGCATGACCCTCGCCTAGCCCGGGATGTCCCTCCACATACTGCCAGTAGAACCTCGCCGGGCACTTTGCATAAACAGACAGGGCCGTAGCCGGGATCGTCGATGGGCCGACCGAGAGCGGTGCCGTGTTCAGTTGTTCAGGAAGCGGCAAAGGCTCAGGCTCGCCAAGATCGGGTGCGATGGCTTTTGTCTTGTCGAAAGGGATGATCTCATCGTTGATTCCGGCGGCGTCGAGGCCGGGCCGCAGGATGTCCATACCCGGCCCGCCTTCCTTTGTTGCGGTGAGAAAGACCATGTCTTTAGCACGCGTGATCGCTACATAAAGCAGCCTGCGCTCCTCGTCACGCTCTTTTTCCCGTTTCTTCAGTTTTATTAGCTTGTAGATCGCGGGTTCAGTCATTTCGTAGCCCTCGCCTTCTATCTGGAAGCTGACGCCGATCTCCGGGTCAACGAGAACCTGGGGTATTGAGAAATTCTCCTTATTGGCGAGATCCGGAACGAAAACAACACGCCACTCGAGCCCCTTGGCCATGTGAATGGTCATCAGGGAAACTGCGTCACCGACATCGAGATGAGGTCGCGGAAGCACAGTCTCGGTTTCGATCAACTCCCGCATATATCGGACCGTTCCGAATACATCTCCGCGGCCCCGCCTTTCGAGTTTGCGAAACAGTTCCAACAAACCACGGAAATCCGCCGTTCTACGCGAACCGAAAGGCAGATTCGCGATCACTGCCTCGTATCCTGTCAGACTGTTTGCCAGCGCCACGATCCTCTCAGATGAATTTGCTGACAAGGCATTTATTAGTATATTGAGCGACTCAACCGCTTGCGAAAACGCAGCCCGCCCCTGGATGGCATTCCACCACGAGGCCCCGGCGACAGAAGGTGCTGTTTCGTAAAGATCCCGATCGCTTACGGCAAAAAAGGGGCTTCGTAGAAGAGCGGCCAGTGGAATATCATCGGTCGGGTCGACCAGAAAAGAAAGCAGGGCGTAAATGTCCTTTGCTTCGCGGGTATCCAGCAGGCTGCCGCCGCCCGCATGTACGGCCGGGATCCCGCTGGCGGACAATACACGAAGGTAGTCGTCAAGCGGCCTCCACGTGCGAGAGATGATCGCGATCTCGCGAAACGGCACACCCAGCTCTTCGTGGAGCCACCTGATCTGGTCAGCTATATACCTGGCCTCGATCATTTGTTGGTGGCGAGGTAATGCACCCTTAACTTCCTCAACGACAGCGGATCGAATGTAGGGGGCCGGAAGTGTGGTTTCCGTCCTTTCCGCTTCCAACGCCTGATGGATCTCTCCAAGCACAGGTTCAAAGACCCTGTTCATTTGTTCGACCAGGCCAGTGTGAGCCCTGAATGTGCGATCGAGCGGTACGTCTAGTCCATCGGATTCGATCGAGATCCGATGCCGTACCCTCGTGAATACGCCGGCATCGGCACCACGAAATCCATATATGGCCTGCTTCTCGTCGCCTACAATTGTGAGTGCGGCGTCGCGTGTTAAAAGTTCGAGTATCTCGGCTTGTATCGGATTGGTATCCTGGAACTCATCAACCAAAAAAGCGCGCCAGCGAAGTGCATAATGCTGCCTAGCTGTTTCGTTATCCAGCACCTTCAGCGCATAGTGTTCGAGATCAGCGAAATCAAGGACACGTTCGCGAAGTTTTTCCGCCGCCATGAATTTCCGTACCTGATCGAATGAAGCCCGGAGGGGTTCGATACGTCTCGCCGTCTCAGCGTCATCGGGTCCCAGTACGAGAGACGCCAGATCATATACTTCGTTTGCTGCACGCTTTAGTGATCTTAGACATCTGCCGATGCTTTCCTTGCCGCCAGGCGGCCAGTTGGACGCCTGCCCGAGATGTGCGGAGAGTTTTGTGAGCACTTCGAGTTCCGTCTCAACATTCTCGGCTGCCTGGATCCGGTCCATTGCATTTATGGCCGCTGCCCGGGCATCTTCCAGACGATCGCCCGTTCTTCCCTGGATACCCCGGATCGTTGTGTGGGCCTCAGCCCATTCTGTGCAATTCAGAAAGGCTTCCAGGGCAGCCCCGCTTTCCTTTTTTATCAGTGCTTCCCAGTTGTCCGAGCCGAGGCCAAGTGCTTTTTGGACGGTATACGGATCATTAAGAAACTCCCTCAGAGCGGCTGCCAGCCAGCTAAAACCTAGATCGTCGATGATGGAGGTATCGACATTCGAAACAGCCTCTTCAAACTTTTCCCACATCCAGACGGGCGATTCGGTCTGGTCAAGTATCGTGAAATCCGCCGGAATACCCGCGAGGTCATAAAAATCGCGACAGATTCGGGTCGCGAGAGCATGTATCGTACTTATCTGTGCAGCTTCGACTTCAGCCAATGTGCTGTCGGGCTGTCCGGATCTATGCATAGTTTTGCGGATCCGGGCACGCAGCTCGTCTGCAGCTTTTTCCGTGAAGGTAACCGCAGCGACTGAAAGAGGTGAGAGCCCGCCGACCGTCACGTGGTGTAGATATCGGGTAGCAAGCATGCTGGTCTTGCCGGTTCCCGCTCCTGCCGTGACCGCGACGCTTCCCGGAGCCTCGGCGGCCTTTTTTTGACTGGGGGTGAGCCTCATTCCTTTATCCCCTTTCTCTCCAGCCTCGGGCCCTTTCGGCATAGAAGCTCATATTCGCAGTAGGTACAGGCTCCCTCATCAATGTCGGGATCGACGGCATAGTTTCCTGATTCCATCGCTAACTTCAGTTTGTCTATCAGTTCCTCCAGTTTTTCAAAGTCTCCCGGCTTTTCTGAACGGAGCTTTTTGCCCTTCGTAAGCGAATAGTAAATGCTGTTTCCAAGCTTGCCGTCCGGATAAAGCTGCCTGAGTGCAACATTCGAATAGAGTGGAATCTGTACGTCGATGGACAATCTCCCGGTCTCATCTTTCGCTCCTTTAGGAACCGCTGAACTGGTCTTGTAATCGATAGCGATAAGCCCGGCCGGCGTCTGATCGACCCGGTCGATGTATCCCATGATCCTGAGTCCTTTCCAATCGACCTCGAATTTTTGTTCGAGGCCGAGCACACTTGCCCCTTCAACGATAAAATCGGGTGCCTCGATCGCTTTACGGATCGCGCGTAAATGCTCAGACCTTTGAAGTTGCCAGTTCGAGAGCATCGGAAGCTCGATCTCGGGATCTGCTTCGGCTTCGGCAAAGGCCTCTTCGAGATGCTGCAGAGTCGCGGCTCGTATGTCGGGAGCATCCTTTGCACGGGAAACCGCCAGCTCAAGAACTCTGTGATAAAAGATCCCCCGCTTGCCATAGTCCATTCCCAGATCGACCTCATTGACAGGAGCAAGTCGGAGAACCCGCTGGGCAAACCAGCGAAATCCGCATTGGCTGATCGTTGTAAGCTGCGAAGCGCTCCAAGTGCGTGAAGCCGGATCCAGCCTGACACCGATGACGCCGTCATATTCATCATGGGGCGAGGCACTCTCTCGCAGCGATTCTATCCGAAGGTGTTCGCGGGCCCCAATCGCCACGTTATCGTCCAGAAGCCGATCATGGCGAAGCAGTACGGAACGAGCCTCTTCACGACTCGATACCGAAACAACCCCCGATCGCTCAGGCGTGATCCCGAGTCGGTCGAAGAATGGGCTGGCGATCCGCTCACTGTTTTCAATAACTTCGGGAAAGCTGAAACTGACCGACTTTCGGCCCGCAAGCAATGTGAAGTAGAACGACAACGTTTCCCAGCGGGCGACCTCGGCTGCTTCTTCAAAATCGATGCCGTACTTCGTCAGGGTCTTTCGCTCGAAAAAATCGAGGACCGGGTTTTCCTTGATCGCAGCCGGAAAAACACTTTCTGCAAGCCCAATGATATAGAGGTGGTCATAGGCTGCTCCGAGTATCGTATTCGGTTCGTGAAGCTCGATGCCGACTGCATTAGAGTGGAAAGGCACCATCGATTCGCCAAGGATCTCAGTTAGCGAACTGGAAAACTCCTTTAGCGTGATCGGGCGCCCGCCTTCCAATTGGTCCAATTCCGTAAGCGCCTCATTAAAGGCATTAAAGGCGAGTATTTCACGGGTATGCAAAGCGGTTTTGTTTCGGACGTCCGCCAGTTGAAATATAGTTCGGACCAACCCCGACCACAAAGCGAATGGCTGCCGCTCGGGCCATATCAGGTTCTCAAAAGGAGCACTGGTGAGGATCCACTCATCGCGGTTAGACGGGCGGCGGCCGCGGGCCATGGCCCACCCGCCAGGCGGAAGGCCCATACCGTAAGGATGCATCAACATTCGTGCGGTAACCTCGTATGACATGTCCAGGGCGAAAGCATCCATCACCAATTGAACAAATCCGCCAAACATCGTCGACGCAAGTTTGACCTTATGCTGGATTCGGACCGGAACACCATATTCGGCTGCTATCGCTTCGATCACCGGGGCATAGAGATCCTGATCGCGGGCTACGATAGCGATATCTTGGGCTTTAGCTCCGTCGAGAATTCGCTGCTTGGCACTCGCCAGGATACCGCGCGTTTCAGCCTCGATGTTCGAATATTTTGTCGCCGATGGAGGCTGGCCAAAATGGAGTCCGCCCGAAAAGGTCGACGCCAAATACTGACCTTCACTAGAATGAGGGTCTTCCGGACCCTCAGAAAAGTTTTTCAGCGTCCATTTACGAGATCGCAGCCACTCGGCCCATTCACGATTAACTGCGAACGCGTCATCGTCCGGCTGTATAGGCAGAACGAGTTCACTGTTATCGCCTGCGATTGCGTTAATGAAGAAGATCTCTTCCTTGCGGGCTCGAGAGTGACCGTAGATATACAAAAGAAGAGGTTCGGGTCTACTATTCGCCGCCCACCAGAGCAGCTCCGAGCGATCTATGAATCCTTTCTGCAGCAGCTCTGCCCTGTACGCTTTAATGATCCGCGCCAGATCACTAACCCGCGGCGAGCCTCGCTCGATCAGCGAGTCTACATCTATCCCTGTGCGCAAAGTGGTCGCAAGGATATGCCCCAAGCTTGAGACGAGTGACGAAGTATCGGCTCCCGTTAAGATCCGAGAAGCAGTTTGTTTGAGAATATGCCGACCCTCAAGAGCCGGTATGACCTCCAATCCATTCTTTCTCAACTCGGCTCGAGCCAATCTCGGAAGACTATTATAAGGAACCTTCAACGCAGCTGCGGCCGCCCTGTGCGGCGTTATGACGAGCGCATCCTGTGTAGGCGATGGTGCCGGGAATCGGCTTATGTTTAAGAATCGGGCCATACTCGCTTGACCTTATGGAAAGGCCTTTACCTTATGGATCTGAGCGTATCAGCGACTAGATCGCGGACCGGACTAATTCGTTTCCGGTTTTCGGGGGTAGCGGCTCAGGCTATCGGAATAGATCGAATGAACATTATCTCATTCCGCCTTCGTATCCTTCAATCGATCAAAAGCCCAAGCATGACAATTGAGCTGGGTAAGGCGAAATTGAGCGAGACTCATTCCGCCAACCGGCACGATCTCGGGGCAGCTTGTTTGTTTGAAGATAAAGCCACGGTCGCCCGACCCTTTGAGAATGTCGAAGTCATTGACCGTGTCGGCAGCGGCGATGCATTTGTCGCGGGTTTCATCGACAGCGTTCTTGAGCAAAATGGTATGCAATCAGCGCTCGATTGCGGCACGGCCCACGGCGTTCTCGCCATGACAACACCCGGTGATATCTCGATGGCAACCTCCGCCGAGGTCTTCCGCCTTATGAAGAACGCCAACGCCCCCCCCCCTTCACTGAAGGCGTATTGGATCACTTGCTAAGTTTTTTCTTTCTTGGCGACCAGGGTTTTCGGTTCTCGATACCAACGGACACCCGATGTATTTTCTTCTTCTGATTCTCTGAGATGTTCGAGGGAGCGGGCTGATTGGCTGTGGGCACAGGCAACAAGTATAGCGTTTATTGCGGCCGTTGGTGCAGCATATGAATCGATAAACGATGTGCGGACTATGGAGGCCGTAATATATGTGTCGCAGTATCTTGCTATTGGGGTAGTGTCGCCATCAGTGATGCCAAAACTTGGAACGTTTCGCCGCCGGGCGGTAACCACGGCACCGATCGTGTCGCGTAACCCGCGGCCAAAGCTGATCGCGATGAGCAGGTCTTTAGGCGTCATTACCTTAACTTTGTTTTGTACTATTCCGCTGCTGCCGATCGGGGCCTCTGCGTCGAACCCCAGGCGGACAAGGGCGTAGGCAAGAGAACCGGCTAATGAGGCAGCGAAATCGATCCCTATTACGACTATCCGCCGCGCATGATTGATCTGTTTCGCAATCTCGACGATCCTGTTCGCATCAAGGCTGGATCGCAACACATTTAAGTTTTCGAGATCCTGATCGACGCTTTGCAGCACGCGGTCCGAAATGCTTCGGTTCGTCTGTTCGGCGGCCTTCATCGCAGAGTAGGGCGTGATCTGCGTAACAAAATGCTCGCGAAGGTCTTGAACGAAGTCCGCGAATTTTTCGTAACCGAGAGCCTGAACCGTACGTATGATAGTCGCGGAGTCAACATTATAACGCCGGCCCATCTCCCGCGATGAGAGAAAGAACGTTTCGTTCGATTCGTCGAGTATTTGTCGAAGCAATCGCTGTCGGCCCGGACTTAGTGCCGACCTGTTGTCCAGAAATCGACCACCAAGCGGCGTCGGGATGGCGGAACCGAGATCTGCGTAGGCATCGTTCGCACCGGTCCTGTTTTCCCCAATGGCCTCGTACGCATCGCCGTGGCTGCTGCCTTCTCCGTTCGTTTGCGGCGCAGCTATATCCGGGACCTTCACTTTTTTACTTTCCGCCTCTCCCTTCATGTGAGATTATCGGCAATCGATCATTACCGATTCGTAACATCAAGCACTACTGAACGATCAATAGAGCATTTAGCATCCATTCAATACGAATTCAGAAATGGTCATCATTGGACACTTTATCTTAGAGTAAATGCTGAGATAACGCAACACATGATGCAAGACTGAATTCTTGGCTTCGACTTTTATCAATGAAAAGGTAAATCGAACGGCTGGCCGACACCTAAATAATTCGATGTCCTTGTTCCGTAATGCCAAATCTATCAGCATTTCAAAGGGGTTAGGAAAGGAATCAACATTTATTGTGCAATACGTGATGCGCACCGTTGACAACGTGCATCAGTTGGTGTAGAAATATGTTGCAATCTACGATCACGCCTGAAAATTTAAATCGATTCGGTGAGCCAATTAGGCCTCTCGATATCCTTGGGCGTTGGCATATTCCCCCTTGACAGGAGATAAATCATGAAAACGAACCCGTCCGTTCCGCATCCATCACGTAAATTCGCCAAAAGCGGCAGAGAACGATCTCCGCTGTCGGCAGTATTGAAGCCACTGGTTTGTTCCGTATTCGCCATCCTGGTCCTTTCAGCATATGTTGCGAGCCAGACAACGACGTCTTCGATCGAAGGAACCGTAACCGATGCAAATGGCGCGGTCGTCCCAGGAGCAACTGTACGGGCCAGCGGCTCCACGCTGGCCACTGAGCGGAACTCGACGACTGACGAAAAAGGCTTTTATCGGATAGCTGCTCTGCCCGCCGGGGTTTACACGATTACAACAAGCCAGTCCGGATTTCGGGCAAAGACAGCGACTATCGAACTAACGCTGAACCGTGCTGCAGTTCTGGATATTCAACTTGAGGTAGGAGATGTTACGGGCAACGTCGTCGATGTTACCGACGTATTACCATTGTTAGAAACTAACACTTCGTCGACCGGTTCCACTGTAACGCCCCAGCAGATACAGAGTTTTCCAGTCAACGGGAGAGAATATCTCGATCTCTTGCAGCTTGTGCCGGGGGTGGCGATCAATCGCCAATCCAGCGGTGATAACGCTAATCCGATCTTAGGCGAAAGAAGCGGCAATAATAACTTCTTCATTGACGGGCAGCCCAACAAAGACACCGTCAATGGAGGGCCGGCTGCACAGTTTAACCAGGATACGATCGCGGAGTTTCAAGTGCTTACGACAGGTTTTAAGCCGGAATTCGGACAGGCTTCGGGTGCGATCGTGAACGTGATCACCAAGAGCGGCGGAAACCAGTTTCGCGGTGTCGGATCGTTTTATGTGCGTGACGATGCGCTAGATTCGGGTGAGGGCGAGTTAAGTAGATATAATTACAGTCTGGCCGGCGGCGGTCCGATCTGGAGAGACAAGATCTTCTTTTTCGGCTCCTCCGAACGTATCCAGGAGGATCGAGGCGTCAACTTTGCGTATCCGCCCGTTCCGCAGGTCTTGATCGACCTTTTGCATGCCCAGGAGGACCCTTTCGACCTGCCGGAAATCAACCGGGAAACCCGTAACTTCATAAAATTTAATCAGAATTTTGGCCGTCACCAGCTCACTCAGGAGATGAATTATACGAATGGATACACCCGGGGCTCGGGACAGTCATTACCTTCCACTCGTAGAAACTCGAGCGGCCGCAATCTACTTCTTGGATTTGGAGATACAATTCTGTTGGGTGACCAGGGTAATCCATGGATCACGGAACTTCGGGCAGGGTATCGGGACGAACCATCTGACAATCAGCCTACCAATCCGGGTGTCATAGGATTGACATCTTTGAGCGGATTCAATGCTCCGTTCCCTTTCCCTCCAACCTTGAGATTTGTCGGCGACCTCACGACAGTTCAATTTGGCAGCGCTACGTCGGCATCGAATTTGACTCAGAACTATACTTCGTTTTCAGCAAGCACGAACAGGATCTTCGGTGACCATAACATTAAATTCGGCTGGCAATTTCTTCGTACAAAAGCCGATGGCGTCGATTCCGCGACGATAACCAATCAGATCTTCGCTACGGTAAGCGACTACGTCAATTTGGGAGCAGTAAACGCGGGCCCGTCTCTCCTTCTCCTAAACGGCGGACTGACGCCCGAGGCGAACGAGATCCATCTGAAAAACAATTACAACGCGTTCTTTTTGCAGGACGACTGGAAAATTCGTAAGAATTTGACCATTAATCTTGGTATTCGCTGGGACAAAGATTCGGAGTTCGAAGCGAACAAGAATTTTGCACCTCGGTTAGGTGTTGCATGGGCGATCAGGCCAAAGACGATCATTCGTTCGAGTTTCGGTATTTTCTACGACCAGTTTCGCTTGGGTCTTGTCCGGAATATACCGGCGTTCGGCGGGAGCGATAGAAGGCTCGTTCAGTCCTTATATCTACCTCGCCTCTTCTATGGTTCGCCGAGCGCTGTTACGAGTATAGCGATCTTCAGCGGGCTGCCGGGATCATGCATCTCCAATGTATTTACCGATGCACAATTGACCACCACCCCTGTTCCATGTCCTGCACTCGGTGTGCCGATGGTCGGTGTGGACAGGCTCAATCGCGTAGTCGCTGCGGGTCGGTCGCCAATTCCCGCGAATACGGTAGTCAACATCGGGAACGTGCAGCAACTCACAGGCTTGACGCCGGATCAATACCTCGCTGCCGCCGCAGCCGCGATCGGCCAGCCTAATGGATATTTTCAGTGGGGCCAAAACGGAGTTCTGAATAATCCGGTGATTGTTCCGCAAGCACAACCGGTCACGGTCGATAAAACATTCGAGACACCGAATACGCTGAGCTTCCACATCGGGGTGCAGCAGGAGATAACCAGTGACATGGTTTTTGAGGCTAATTACTTTCACCGAGAAATGCGAAATCTTCTAGGTGTCAGAAAGAGCAATCTGGCTTTTAGATCTCGCGTTGCCGGTATCGGACGGAGCTTTGACCCGCCGAATACCGTCGGAGAGATCAACACCTTTGGGCCTTTCTTTGAAGGCAAGTATGACGGACTTATTCTAAGCTTGAATAAACGGCTGAGCAATCGATTTATGTTCGGCGGAAGTTATACGTATGCAAAGGCGACGGACAACTCGCGGGGTATCAACGCAGGGCCGTCAGATCACTTTATCGGCATCGTCCCGACCGTTGTCGAGCCCTGCCTTGCCTCAAACCCGACCTGCACTCCGCAGACGAACGCGAACGGACCCTTTACAAGCAGAAACGGCAACTTTGTCGCCCAGGCTGGAACGTTCCTTAATGGACCGGACCTGGACAAGGGGCCTTCCAGCTTGTCGCTCGATCATATCTTCCAGATGAACGGGTTGGTTAACCTGCCATGGCAATTTCAGATCAGCGGAATCTTCCGGGCACAGAGCGGATTTCGATTTAGCAGGACTGATACTCTGCAGGATGCGGACGGAGATTCGAATTTCAATGGAGTTGATGTGAAGACAGGAAGAAATAAATTTACAGCTGCCCCGTTTGTTAATGCCGATCTGAGATTTTCTAAAAAGTTTAACATTAGCGAACGTGTAGAGTTACAGTTCCTTTTTGAGATCTTCAACGTTTTCAATCGTCAAAATCCGTCCGCTGTCGAGTCTCGTGACAACGTTGTGAACAGTCCATTCGGATCCACAACCCAAGTTCTACCCGGGCGTGAAGGTCAGTTTGGTGTGCGAGTTTCGTTCTGATGCTGTCTCGCCGGGGAACAGCACCATGATCAAGAGCCTGGACACCGTTCAGGCTCTTGATTTGAAATGAGGTATTAACTCTATGACGCTAAGAAATCTGATCTTTGCTTTAATAGTCAGCATTGCAGTCTCGGGAATGGTAGGGGCACAGGGCACGCGACTCTTGCGTTATCCGACAGTGAGCCGTGATCTGGTGGCTTTTGCCTACGCAGGCGACCTTTGGGCGGTTTCTCGAAGCGGCGGCCAGGCAAGGCGGCTAACATCAACGCAGGGGGTCGAGAGCGAACCGTTCTTTTCTCCTGACGGAACACAGATCGCATTTACCTCCACAGTCGCAGGCAACACGGACGTTTATGTCATGCCGACCGCAGGAGGTGACCCCAAACGCCTGACTTATCACCCCGGAGCGGATCGCGTTCGCGGCTGGACACCGGATGGCCGTCGTGTTCTTTTCGCATCACCGCGAGTGAGTGCTCCACTTGAAGCATACAATCGTCTTTGGACAATTGGACTGGACGGTGGACTCGCAGAACCGCTGCCCTTGTCTCGATCTTTCACAGGTTCTTATTCGCCGGACGGTCGCCGAATTGCTTACGAGGAGATCTCGACATTTTTCGTACCTGGTTGGCAAGATGCCAGCCATTGGCGGCATTACCGCGGCGGCAGGACCCATCCGATAATAATAGCCAATCTGGCAGACAGTACGATCGAAAAGCTGCCATGGACCAACAGTAACGATTCTTACCCGATGTGGGTGGGCAATACCATCTACTTCGTTTCTGACCGTAATCATACTGCAAACCTCTTCTCTTATAAGATTGATACCCGACAGCTCGCCCAACTTACCCGGCACGACGATTTCGATATTATGAACGCATCTGCGGGGGCGGACGCTGTTGTTTATGAACAGGCCGGATATATACATTTGGTTGACACTAAAACCGGTCAGTCCCGAAGGCTCAATGTTGAGGTAACCGGCGACCTGCCGTGGGCGAGGCCCCAATTTAAAAAAGTAAGCGGGATGATCCGGAACGCCCGGCTCTCACCGGGCGGGCTTCGAGCTGCTTTTGAAGCCCGCGGGGAAATTTTTACAATACCCGCGGTCAAGGGTGACTATCGAAATCTAACACAAAGCTCCGGCGCTCATGACCGGGACCCGGCTTGGTCCCCGGACGGATCGCAGCTGGCGTGGCTTTCGGACGCGACTGGTGAATACCAGTTGATGCTGGGAGATCCCTCCGGCATTGTTGCTCCGAGAGCCATAAAATTACCCTCCTCGGCATTTTTCTCTAATCCTACCTGGTCGCCCGACGGGGCCCGGATCCTCATCCAGGATAATCACCGAAACCTCTGGATAATCGAGGCGGCAAACGGAACTGCCGCAAAGGTCGATACCGATGAATATCCCGATCCCGCGCGAGACTTTCAGGCCGGCTGGTCGCCGGATTCGCAATGGGTCACTTATTCAAAGAACCTTCCCAGCAGGCTGCGGGCGATCTTTGTTTATTCCATGGCAGAAAAGAAAGCCCATCAGATAACGGACGGCCTCGCAGACTCTATTTCGCCGACATTTGATACGGGAGGCAAATACCTTTATTTCCTTTCGAGTACAGATTTTGGCCCAAGCACCGGGTGGCTGGAGATGAGTTCACTCGATCGTCCCGTACGAAGGGCGATCTATTTGGCGGTCCTGAATGCAAGCGAGCCTTCGCCGCTATTGCCGGAATCGGATGACGAGCCGCAGCCAACACCCACACCCGCCTCTCGGGAAACGCCCCAACCTCATGCTAGTCCGGCCGCTACGCCGGCATCGAGATCCATAAGGATAGACCTTGCCGGTATCGGCCAGCGGATAATTGCGGTGAACGTTCCTGCCGGGAATTACCGTAACCTTTCGGCGGGCCCTGCCGAGACATTTTTCTACATAGAAACAATTGCCGGAAATCCTGCACCGCGATTACAGCGCTACCAATTCAAAGACCGTGCAGCGGCACCTTTCATGGAGGGAGTCCTCAATTTCAGTATTTCAGCGGACAAGAAGAAACTCCTCTACCAGGCCGGTGGAGGCCGCTGGGGGATCGTCGGAACAGCTGCCCCAGCCAAGGTAGGAGACGGGCCACTGAACGTCGCCCAGCTGCAGATGCAGCTCGATCCGAGGGCTGAATGGGCCAATATCTACCGCGAGACCTGGCGTATCCAGCGCGAATATTTTTACGATCCCGAAATGCACGGGGCCGATTGGAACGCGATCCATGAAAAATATCGACCTCTTCTTGCCGCCGTTGGTCATCGTGACGACCTTGGATACGTGATCGGAATGATGGGCGGCGAGTTGGCCGTTGGACACTCGTACCTGACCGGTAGCGGCGACGTCCCTGGCGAGGATCCGGTGTCCGTCGGCCTCTTGGGAGCGGACATCTCGGTTGAGAACGGGCGTTATCGGATCAGCAGGATCTACAGCGGGGAGAATTGGAACCCTGAACTGAGGGCGCCGTTGAGCGCACCCGGGATCAATGTGTCGGAAGGTGATTATATTCTCGGGGTCAATGGACGGCCACTAATGCCTACAGTAAATATCTATAGCATGTTCGAAGGAACTGCGGGAAGGCAAACGGTCCTTCGCGTGAATAGTACGCCGTCGGTGACAGGGTCACGGCTCGTCACCGTCGTGCCGATTCCTAGTGAGAACGGGCTTCGGACTCGAGCATGGGTCGAAGGGAACCGCAGGCTTGTAGACAAGCTTTCGGGAGGTCGGCTCGCATATGTTTGGCTCCCAAATACTGGCGGCCCGGGCTATACATCGTTTACCCGTTATTTTTATTCCCAGCAAGAGAAGGAAGGAGCTGTGATAGACGAACGCTACAACCAGGGCGGTATGGTGGCCGATTACATAGTAAACGAATTGGACAGAAAGCCGATGGGTTTCTTTGCAATGCGTGAGGGAAAGCCCTTTACTTCTCCAATTGCGGGGATTTTCGGCCCGAAAGTGATGATCATCAACGAATCTGCAGGATCGGGCGGCGACGCCTTACCGTTTTACTTCCGTCTACGAAAGATCGGGCCGCTCATTGGAACACGAACATGGGGGGCGCTGGTCGGCACACTCGGCGTCCCGCCGACAATTGATGGCGGAGGCATCACGGCACCGACGCTGGCGTTCTACAATTTGGACGGAAAGTGGGATGTCGAGAATATCGGCGTAGCACCTGATATCCACGTCGAAAATACCCCCGCCGACGTTAATAAAGGCCGTGATCCACAGCTCGAGCGAGCCGTGGTTGAAGCTCTTAAGTTAATTGAACAGAATCCAGCGCGGCGATTGCCCCGCCCCGCACCCATAAATAGGGTATCGAAACCGGGAAAATAGGGTCTAACAATAAGATCCCGAAGTTAATCAATGAAAAGGTCAAAAAACGTCCTTCATCTTCTTGTCGCTTTAATCTGCCTCGCATGGGTCGCACCTGTCGACGCGCAGTATCAGGCTTCGTCGTTTACCCGTACGGACGTAATGATCGCCATGCGCGACGGTGTACGGCTTCATACCCAGATATACGCACCGGCCAATGTAAACGAAAAGCTTCCGATCCTTATACTCAGAACGCCGTACGGCATCGGCGACGCTAGCCCCGCGCAGCTTTCGGCGGCAATGCCGGAAATGTTCGCTGACGGTTATGTGGTTGTACGGCAGGACATACGAGGGCGTTTTAAATCGGAAGGACAGTTCGTCATGCTCCGGCAGCCGCGTGACCCGAAGGATAAAACCGCGATCGACGAAAGCACCGACACATACGACACGATAGAATGGCTGCTCAAGAACACATCCAATAACGGGCGCGTGGGGATTGCGGGCACGAGCTACGGCGCGTGGTTATCCGTTATGGGGATGCTGGATCCGCACCCGGCACTAAAGGCGGTTGTCCAGCAAGCGTCACCCGCGGATATGTGGATCGGTGACGACTTTCACCACAATGGAGCTTTCAGGTTGAGCTACGGTTTGGAATACACCTACATGATGGAATCGTCAAAGGAGATGTCTGACGTTTCTAAGATCGTAGACCGATACGACACTTACGAGTGGTATCTGAATCTCGGAGCTCTTTCGAATGTCGATGCGAAATATTTCAATAGGAAACTTCCCACGTGGAACGATTTTGTAAATCACCCTGACTACGATGAGTTTTGGAAACGTCAGAGCTTCGAGCCGTGGCTTAACCGCGTGACAGTGCCTACACTGAACGTGGCCGGATGGTGGGACCAGGAAGATTTCTACGGCCCGATCAAGATCTATGAATTGCTTGAGCGGCACGACAAGGCCAACCAGAATTTTCTCGTCGTCGGCCCCTGGAACCACGGCGGGTGGTCCAGAGGTGAAGGGCGAAAGCTTGGAAGAATAGATTTCGGCAGCCCTACAGCCCAGTATTATCGGGACAACGTACTTGTACGATTTTTTGGGCAGCATCTCAAAGGGAAAGCTAACGCCGACCTGCCTGAGGCCTTGACGTTCCGGACCGGAGCTAACGAGTGGACGAGGCACGATGAGTGGCCGCCAAAGAAGAATATCGCCGCACGACAGCTGTATTTCCATCCTGGCGGAAAGTTGTCGTTCGAGGCACCGGCGCCAAACGCAGAGTCGGGTTTTGACAGTTACATCTCGGACCCTGCAAAGCCGGTGCCGTACCGCCCGCGGCCGATTACGCTTAGAGCAGGCTGGGGAACGTGGCTGGTCGAAGACCAGCGGTTTGTCGATCACCGTCCTGATGTGCTTACCTTCGCAACTGAACCACTCGCCGAGGACGTGACCGTATCCGGAAAGATATTTGCCAATCTATTTGCATCAACGACGGGTACGGACAGCGACTGGGTTGTGAAACTGATAGACGTTTATCCGGAAAGATATACGGCCGATCCCACAATGAGCGGTTATCAACTTATGATCGCGAGTGATGTTTTTCGGGGACGCTATTACAAAAGCTTTGAGAAGCCGGAGCCTATAACGGCGAACTCGGTACAAAAATATCAAATAGCATATCCGGCCAACGATCACACGTTCAGGAAAGGCCACCGGATAATGGTACAGGTGCAGAGCAGTTGGTTCCCGATCATCGACAGGAACCCTCAGCGGTTTGTACAGAATATTTTTCATGCAAAAGATTCTGACTTTCAAGCGGCAACTCAGCGTATTTACCGATCGGGTAAGAATACATCGCATATAGAGTTACCTGTCCGCGAAAGAATGGCGCAATAAGAGGTCCGTGAGACCTTTGTAATAATATGGGAAATATAAATATATCAATTGACCAGCGACGAAGAACGATAAATTTGTTGCGGTTATTAAGTGTGGCCGTAGGAGCAGTATTGATCGCACTGGCAGTTTCGCGACCGGGCTTCGCACAGGCGATCGATATCGACCGCGTTGCCGCGGAACTCGAACCGGAGATCCATCGCACGTTGATCGACGGGAAGATCCCCTCCGCCTCGATCGCGATTGTATCGGGCGACAAGATCATATGGACGGGCGCCTACGGCTACTCAAATTTATGGGCGCGCACGCCTGCAACGACCAGCACCGTTTACCTCATCGGCTCAACATTCAAAGCGATGTCAACGGTAGCCCTGCTTCAACTTATGGAGGAGGGTAAATTCAAGCTCGACGACCGGGTCAATGACTACCTGACGGAGTTCAAGATCCAAAATGAAGATCCTAAGAATCCGGTGACTTTTCGGCACTTAGTGACCCACACATCCGGCCTGCCCGGTGGATTTGGCGCTTATCCTGTTTGGGGCGATACAGTTCCGCCGTCGTTCAACGAATATCTCAGCAAATCGCTGGTGATCGGTAAACCTACCGGATCCGTCGTAATTTACTCGAATCCGGCATACACCCTGATCGGCTACCTGGTGCAGAAGTTTTCGGGCAAGCCTTACAAGCAATACATGCAGGAAAAGGTCTTCACACCGCTTGAAATGACCAGTACCGCGTTCGAACCGACTCCTGTAATGGACGAAAGGATCTCGATGCCTTATACGGTCGACGAAAAAACTGGCAGTCAGGTACCGGCCGTGAGGGTGAAGGCGGCGGTCTGGCCGGCGGGGATCGTATACGGAACTATCGGAGATCAGGCCAACTGGCTTATTGCCAACCTGAACGGGGGAGCCTTCAAAGACAAGCGGATCCTCAGCGAGCAGACTGTCGAACAAATATTCACGAGGCAGCACGACCGGTTCGCAGGACGAATTGAGGGTATTTGGGGAAATGAGACCGCCGGATTTGGCCTTACCTGGTGGGTACAAGTGCGTGATGGCGAACGATATTTTGCGCACAGCGGCAGTCTTGCCGGCTACACAGCTTTTCTGCTTGGAAACCGTGACCGCAAGCTAGGCTTTGCCATTCTGACCAATGGCAATCGGGCTCATGCACATCTGTTTAAACTGGCCGACCGCGCTATGGATCTGCTTAAGAAACACTCCGTCACGCAGAAAACTGTCGTCGCGGGCGTCTCGCGGTAAGTAAAGAAAAGCGACCGATCGGCCGTCCACATTGTCCATAAACCCAGGCTCATGTTAAAAAGATGAAAAAAGATAGACGCACTCTAACCATTACGCTTATTTGCCTGCTTACGCTGGGCCTTTTACCGTTTCCTCTACCCGCCCAAACGGTGGAGCCCGTTTACGACATAGTGATCCGAAACGGGCGCGTGCTCGACGGTGCCGGCAACCCTTGGATCGCCGCGGACGTAGCGATCAAAGATGGACGTTTTGTCCGCATCGGCAAGATCGAAGGCAAGGGTAAGCGTGAGGTCGATGCCACCGGCAGGTTCGTTTCCCCCGGCTGGATCGACATGTTGGACGCGTCAGGCGGGGTTCTAATGAGAAATCCGCTTGCCGAAAGCAAACTGTTGATGGGGGTCACAACCGGAATTTCCGGTGAAGGCGGCACGCCGGTCCCTGCTGAGAAGATCGGCGAATATTTTGCGGGTCTCGAGAAGAGCGGGATAAGCATGAATTTCGGCACGTATTTTAGCGCCACTCAAGCCCGGGTCGCAGTTCTCGGCCAGGAGTCGCGAGATCCAAACGCCGAGGAGCTTTCGCGGATGAAGTCGATAGTGGAGACCGCTATGAAGGGCGGCGTGCTGGGAATATCAACGGCCCTGATCTATCCTCCGGCGAGTTATTCAAAGACCGATCAACTGATTGAACTGGCGAAGGTAGCTGGCCGACACGGCGGCGTTTACGCCAGCCATATCCGAGGCGAAGGAAAAGAGCTGATCGAGGCGATCGAAGAAGCGATCACGATCGGCGAAAAGGGCGGTTTACCTGTCGAGATCTATCATCTCAAGGCGGCCTATCAGCCCGGCTGGGGCACGCTGATGCGCAAAGCTGGCGAAACGATCGAGGCCGCGCGGAACCGCGGTGTCGATGTAGCCGCAAATATTTACCCCTACACCGCCGGCGGCACCGGACTCAGCTCAGTGGTACCTGCATGGGCTTCTGATGGCGGCACAGAAAATATGCATAAACTTCTTCGTGACCCGGCGACCCGTGCGCGGCTAAAGAATGAGATAAAGACCGGTTCGCCCGGGTGGTGGAATATCGTGGAAGCTGCGGGAGGTTGGGACAATATTGTTTTAGTCTTTGCCGGCAATAAGGGTAATGAACGATTCCTAGGAAAAAACCTGAATCAGATCGCGAAAGAATGGAATAAGGAACCCGCGGATGCCGCGTTCGATCTACTCCTACAGGGTACTGGCCGTGTCTCCGCGCTCTACTACATGATGACCGAATCGGACGTTGAAACGGCGATGAGGTATCCATGGGTGAGCTTTGGGAGCGACGCTGCCGCATCGCCTCAGTTGATGGACC
>JBGTBC010000340.1:0-2754 GCA_041749555.1 Pyrinomonadaceae bacterium
TCAGGCCCGTGATCGAATTCATGACGTGGAATTTTTCAGTGCTTGCGGCCGATCAGATCATCAATCATGCCGCAAAAATGCTTTATATGTCTGGCGGTCAGTTCAAGGTGCCGATAGTTTTCCGCGGCCCGAACGGTTCCGCCTATCAGGTCTCCTCGCAGCACTCGCAGGCATTCGAAGCCTTTTATGCCAACTTCCCTGGTCTCAAAGTTGTGATGCCGTCGACTGCTGCCGACGCCAAAGGTCTTTTAAAATCGGCTATTCGAGATGATAATCCGATCATCTTTCTCGAACAGGAAAGAATGTATGGTTTAAAGAGCGAAGTTCCTGAAGATGACGATTTCACCATCCCGCTCGGGGTCGCGGATATAAAACGCGAGGGAACCGATTGCACGATCGTGGCTCGCTCGATGACTGTTCCCCTGGCATTGCAAGCGGCCGAGCAGATCCAGAACGAATTTGACGTTTCGGTCGAGGTGATCGACCCGCGAACGATCAAGCCGCTCGATATCGATACCATTGTGAATTCGGTCAGGAAAACGAACCGGCTCGTGATCGCCGAGGAATCGCACGCGTTTGCCAGTGTCGGTGCCGAGATCTCGCATCAGGTGATGGACAAGGCATTTGATTATCTCGATGCCCCGGTGAAACGGCTTTCGACGGCCGAGGCTCCGATGCCATACGCTAAGAATCTGGAAGCTGCTGCTCTGCCAAGCGTGGAGAAGATCGTTCAGGCGGTGAAGGAAGTTTGTTATTTGTGATGGAACGCCGGCATCTTGCCGGCCAACGTTCTGCCGGCAAGATGCCGGCGTTCCAATAATATGGCTGAAAAATTCTTAATGCCCAAACTGTCCCCAACCATGGAAGAGGGGCAAATATCGCGCTGGGTCATAAACGAAGGCGACAAGTACGAGGCAAACGAAACGCTCGCCGAAGTTGATACCGATAAAGCGACGATGGAAATGACGGCGCTCAAAGGCGGCACTCTGCTAAAGATCCTAAAAGCTGCCGGTGATACAGCGGCACTTGGCGAAGCGATCGCCATAACCGGCGAAGCCGGTGAGGATATTTCGGCATTATTGAGCGAGGTAAGCGGAAACGGTTCGGCCGGTGCGAAAAAAGAAACTACCGACAAAGGCGCTACCAAACAGGCAGATGCAGCGGTAAAAGAAGAGCCTTCTCCTAAAGCTGAAGAAGAACCGAAAGTCGAAGCTGCAGAAAGAACGGCTGAAACAACCGGTACGGGAAACGGTCGGATGATCGTTTCACCCATCGCCGCACGAATGGCCGCCGAGAATTCCATCGACCTTAAATCGCTGGCTGGCAGCGGCCCCGGCGGTAGGATCATTAAACGGGACATTGAGGCCGCCCTCAGCGGTAAATCGTCAGTGTTCGATAGCCAGCGAAAGCAGTTCGTACCATCGACCCAGGCAGGTGCTTCCGCGTACAGCGACGAGCCGACATCGAAGATTCGACAGGTGATCGCAAGCCGCCTGGCCGAATCGATCGGCCCGATCCCGACCTTTTATCTTACGGTCGAGGTCGAGATGGATCGGACCCTGGAACTGCGTAAACAGGTCAATTCGACTGTCAGCGAGGATGACAAGATCAGTGTCAACGATATAATCGTCAAAGCCGCAGCGATGGCTTTGCTGAAGCATCCATTCGTTAATGCTTCGTATCAGGACAAGAGCATTCGATTTTATGAGCAGGCGGACATTGGCGTAGCCGTCGCGATCGAAGAGGGCCTCATCACTCCGGTCATTCGCGGTGCAAATCTGAAAGGTTTTCTCGAACTATCGGCCGAGATCAAGGATCTTGCCGGGAAGGCAAAAGCCAAAAAGCTTCAGCCCGAGGAATATACGGGCGCAACTTTTTCGATCTCGAATCTAGGGATGTTTGGGATCAAAGAATTCACGGCGATAATAAATCCACCCGAAGCCGGAATTATAGCCGTCGGAGCAGCCGCCCCGACGGCTGTAGTGCGCGATGGCGAGATCGTCGTTCGCAACATAATGAATGTCACGATGTCGTGCGATCACCGTGTCGTGGACGGTGCGACCGGAGCTAAGTTTCTTCAGACCTTCAGGCAGATGCTCGAGAATCCCGGGATGATGTCGGCTTGACGGCCTTGATTCATTTGGGTTTCTTTGCCTTTTCCAAAGCGTTCGCCTTGTTCTGGTCAGCTTCGGCCTTTTTTGTCTCGCCGATGGCATTGTATACAGCTGCCCTATTTCCATACGCGACTTCATTCGACGGGTCTAATTTGATCGCACTGGAAAAGTCCGCAATAGACTCTTTGAACATTTCGGTTCTCAAATAGACGACTCCCCGGTTTATATATGCATCTGCGTTCTTAGGAGAAATCTCTATAACTTTATTGAGGTCCTTGAGAGCATTTTCGTAATCTCTAATATCGATATAAAGCGAACCGCGTCCCAGGTATGAATCTGCGTCACCGGGAATCAATTCTATCGATTTTGAAAAATTGAAGATTGCCTTTTCATAATCTTTCCATTCTGAGTAAATTTCTCCTCGATAATAAAACGCGAGTTGGCTTTTCGGGTCTAACTGGATCGCCTTGTCGAAATCCTTTAACGCGCGTGGATAGTCCCCTTTCGCCGTAAAAGCCGTGCCGCGATCCAGATACCGGCTGGCACTCGCCGGATCGATCTCGATCGATCTGTTGTAATCTTGAATCGAAAGCTCATAAGCTTTCTGGCGAAAATGCGTATATGCGCGATTATGGAACGC
>JBGTBC010000341.1:0-15083 GCA_041749555.1 Pyrinomonadaceae bacterium
ACGAATGAAGGTTTCGATCTATGCCTATGCCGGAGTCGGCATTTTGTTGGGAATAGGTGCGCTTGGTATGCAGGCGCAGGAAACCGTAACGCTTAGAGTTATCAGGGGCGGGGTACTTAACGGTAAGGCGACGAGCCTGCCAAAACCGGATTATCCGGTGCATCTGCGCGACCAGGGAATCGGCGGCACGGTCAGCGTTGATGTCGTTGTCGACGAATCGGGCATTGTGGTTTCGGCAACCGGCAATTCCGCGATCAAGGTTCGTGCCGGCGCCGAGGGGATGATGGCAGAAAAGGAAGAAATCGATCCTGCCCTTATCGAAGCGGCCGAGAATGCCGCTAGACTGGCCCAGTTTTCGCCAACGATGCTCAACGATGTGCCCGTACGGATCATGGGAACGATCACCTATAATTTCGTGCCGCGGGGTAAAATCGCGGATGACGGGAGTAAGGCCGTTTCGGGCGGCGTCCTCAATGGCAAAGCGATCTCACTGCCTATGCCGAAGTACCCTCGGGCTGCCAGAGCGGTCAAAGCTGAGGGTGCGGTCAACGTGTTGGTCAAGATAAGCGAGGAAGGTAAAGTTCTAGAGGCTCAGGCGGTAAGCGGGCATCCTCTTCTGCGAGCCGCCGCGGTCAACGCCGCTCTTGAAGCAAAGTTCAATTCTACCTTGCTGGATGGCCTGCCGGTCCGTGTATCGGGGATCCTTGTTTACAATTTTGTCGCAGGGGATAAGAACGATCGGTAAATCAGCTTGTTTTCGAAGGCCCTGCGCTGTGATGCTGGTCACATTTTAATAGTCAGGTCCAACGTAGAATCAAATCGGAACGCCGGAGCCTCCCGGCTTCGGCGTCCTAAACAGGTAGCCAGAGTATGGCCGCGGAGTGGGAGACGCGACCGCCGCTTTGGCTGCCGCCTTTTTCCACACTATTTCTTTAGCTCGTCCTCGATAAGAGTCTTTAGGTCAATCTCAGTAAGACGTGTCAGCCGTCTGCCGTTAACAAATATTGTCGGCGTCTGCCTCACGCCGAGTGTTTGGCCATCACGCCTGTCCCGTTCGAATTTTGAGCCGTATTTGTTTTGGTTTATGGCGGCCTTTACTCCAGCCACGTCGAGACCGAGATCGACAGCGTATTTTTCGAAAAGGGCGGGCACATCCGGTTTTGGAGCAGACGCGGGGGCACCGTGACGTTCGCCCCATTCGCCCTGCCTCTGAAAGAGCATCTCTTGGGCCTGCCAGAATTTGCCTTGTTCACCGGCCGCCTCCATGAAGTTGCCGGCGGGAATCGAATTCGGATGAAGCGGCATATATCTCAGGACGAACCTAAGTTTTCCGTCATATTCACTCAAAAGTTTCTTAATGACAGGTCCGAACGCTGCACAGGATTCGCACTCTGGATCAACAAATTCCACGAGCGTGACCTTAGCGTCAGCAGCCCCGAGCGTTGGGCTATCCTCCCGCACCAGAGCACTATTTACAGCAGTTGAAGGCTGGCGTTCCTTTTCGAGCGAGCGTTGATAATAGCTCGAACCCACAAAGGCCGCTATAACGACCAGAGCCGCAACCGCCAACAATATCAATACATCTTTTCGCATAATTATTATTCTTTTGGACGATATGCCTGCAGGCACAAGGTCAGCAAGGCAAACGAAACCAACCCCATTAAGGGTATCGTGATAAATCCGAGCAATTCGATCTGCACGGCATTACACGGGACGCCCTCAGTACAAGGGGTAATGGCTTCCGGAATAATGCCGTAATAAAGCAGGTTGTGATAGACCGATATCGCGAGGCCGATCAGGGCGAAAGGCAGCGCATACGTTTTCATCCGCGGATCTCTAAGAACAATTCCGATGCCTATGATCAGGACCAAAGGGTAAATCGCTATACGCTGATACCAGCACAAAACGCAGGGAGGCAACTCCATCACCTCGCTAAAGAAAAGGCTGCCGACCATAGAGAACAAGGCAATACACCATGCGACGTATGGCAATATCGAATTAATGTCTGACTTTTCCCCGTTCGAATTAAACACAGATTTGATCACCGCGAGACCGTCGGCCTTATTGAACTTCTATTTTAAGATCGGGCGATGCTTCGCTGGCGATCGAAAGATATATGCAATTTTATCATCGAATATCGAGGCTGTCACAACTTGAGGCGTTGAGATATCGCGGGAATCTGGGAAGTTCGGGCAAGTTTTGAAGATCCCGCGAATAAGTAACCGTTTCTTCTGATAATCTATTTAAATGCTCATCCTTGGAATCGAGAGCTCGTGTGATGAAACCGCTGCCGCCGTCGTGCGAGACGGACGGGTGATCCTCTCGTCCATCATCGCATCGCAGATCGATCTTCATCGTCCCTGGGGCGGGGTGGTGCCGGAATTGGCCTCTCGCGAGCATCTCGAAAAGATCGATCCTATAGTCCGTGAGGCGGTTGCGAAGGCCGGGATTGAATTATCTGACATTGATGCCGTGGCTGTTACAAAAGGCCCCGGTCTGATCGGTTCGCTTCTTGTAGGGGTTTGCTACGCCAAGTCGCTGGCGTATACGTTGGGAATTCCGTATGTCGGCATCAATCATATCGAGGGGCACGTTTACTCCGTTGCGTTTGACAACCCTCCGGTCCAGTATCCTGCTCTGGCACTGATAGTTTCGGGCGGCCATACGAATATCTTTTACATTCCATCAGAGGGAAGTTACAAAGTCGTATCCCGCACACGCGACGATGCCGCCGGCGAAGCTTTTGATAAGGTGGCGAAAATGCTTGGACTCGGTTACCCTGGCGGGCCCGCAATAGAAAAATTGTCGACGACAGGTGATCCTGGCAAAGTGCGATTCCCTCTGGCAAAGATATCGGACGGCCGGCCGGACCTGAGCTTTAGCGGACTGAAGACCGCGGTAGCACGATATGTCCGTGAGAATGATCTCGAACCGGTCGCCGAAGGCGAGGATCCGCCGCAGCCTATCAGGGACCTTGCGGCCAGTTTTCAAAATGCCGTTGTCCGGGCCCTTGTCGGTACGCTGGAAAAGCTTGCCATTGAGATCAAGCCAAAAACTCTTATTGTGGCCGGGGGCGTCGCCTGCAACTTGAGCCTTCAGGGGTCGGCCGCTTCGGCCGGAAAACGGCTAGGGATACCGGTATATTTTCCGTCGAAACATCTCTCGACAGACAACGCAGCCATGATAGCGGCGGCGGGTCATTATTACCTTCAAAAAACGAAGGATTCGGACCTGCTAATGACAGCCGACATTTCGATGCGGCTTCAAAACCTTGAAAACGAAGACGCCGAACTCAGACGACGCAAGGTCCGATACCGGCTGTAAATATCTGTTGCCCACTTTCTTTGCAATAGATACAATAAGAATGTTAAACATGTTTATTCTGGCTAAATTATTTCGACATACACTTCACGACCGGCTCGGTCTCTAAGTCTAAAGTGAAAGATCTGACGGTCTAACATTAAGGTGTGTTTATCAGTAAGCTGTCAGGATCAGATACTTTCAAATCGTTAGACGAGGGAGGGTCCGTGACGAGGAAATTATGAAGAGAATCGGTTTGTGCACATTAACTGTGTTTTTGATCGGACTAACTGCGAAAGCGACCGTCGGGCAAGAGATACCTCCGATCCGGCTGCTGCCATATATTACATCGGGCCTGGCGTCGCCGATTTTTATGACAAATGCCGGTGACGGTACAAACCGGCGCTTTATCGTGCAGCAAAGCGGAATAATTCGCGTAGTACAACCCGGCTCCACAACACCTACGGTTTTTCTGAATATCGCGTCCCGAACCTCACCATTTCCTTTTGGCGAGCGGGGATTGTTGGGCCTCGCATTTCACCCAAATTACGTAAACAACAGGCGCTTTTTCGTCTATTACACGCGAATTGGTGACGGAGCAATTCAGATCGCTGAATACCAGGCATCTGTCGAGGATCCTGACGTTGCCGACACAACTGAAAAAGTAATCATTACGATCCCGCACCCGACCTTTTCCAACCACAACGGGGGTACTGTCGCGTTCGGGCCTGACGGTTATCTTTACGCCGGGCCCGGGGACGGCGGCAGCGGGAACGATCCCGCGAACAACGCGCAGAATATCAACCAGCTTCTGGGTAAGATAGTCCGACTTGATATAGACAATGTTCCCGCAGAACAGACACCGCAATACAATATCCCGCCGGACAATCCGTATGTTGGAGTCACCGGAGCCGACGAGATCTACGCGATCGGAATGAGAAATCCATATAGATTCTCATTTGACCGCGGCGGTACGCGGCAGCTTTGGGCGGCAGACGTCGGGCAAGGAAGTATCGAGGAAGTCGACCTGATCACGCTGGGTGGAAACTACGGCTGGCGAGTATATGAAGGAACTAATTGTACTAACCTTGATCCATCCAAATGCGCCGGAGGTGCAGAACCCATTCAGCACATACCGCCGATCTTTCAATACGGCCATACGAATGGACGATGTTCTGTAACGGGCGGGTATGTTTATCGCGGGGTCCAGGGAAATTTGCCAATGGGAAGCTATATTTATGGCGATTACTGCTCCGGCGAGATATTCCTTTGGCACAACGAGACCCAGAATCTGCTGCTCGATACAACCAGAAATATTGTCGGATTTGGCGAGGATGAAGATGGCGAGCTATTTGTTATAGGCCAGGGCGGCACAATAGAGAGGATAGTTCGAGCCTCGGTCACGGTCGGCGGCCGTGTGCTCGGAGCGATTGGACTGGGCCTGAGAAATGCGACGGTGTCTTTAAGAGATTCCGAGGGATTTATTCGTACCACGACCACGAGTTCTCTTGGTTACTATCAGTTCGAGGATGTGCAGACCGGACAGACATATACAATGAACGTAAGCTCCAAAAGGTATCGGTTCGAGTCGAGGAATCTAGACGTCTCTAATGAGCTTAACAATGTTGATTTCTTCGGCTTAGAATAGAAGGCGGATCTATCGAAGCACGGCGCGGGCAAGGGTGAACACATCTACACTGCTCGCTCCGTTTTTCTTTACGGCACTGGCGCACGCCGAGGCAGTGGACCCCGACGTAAATACGTCATCCACGAGAATGATGCGCTTTCCCGCGACCAGTCGGGGCCGGACCACCTCAAAGGCTGTTTTTACAGTTAGCTCCCGGGCTTTTTTATCCATTCCCGCTCTATGGAGGGGTGTGTGGATCTTACGAGCAACGCTTGCAGTATCGACCGGAAGATCGGATGCGAGCCCGACGAACTTTGCGATCACCTCTGCCTGATTAAATCCTCTTTCTTGCTTTCGCTGTTTGGAAAGCGGGACAGGAACGATCACACCATCGTTGAACATACCCGATGATCGAACAAATTCGTGAATTGCATCTTGTATCCTCGCAGGGAGAAATGGCCGTTTCTTCAGTTCGATGACCGTTACAGCCAAGCCCTTTTCGTAAATGCCCAGAGCTGCAGCTTTATCGTATGAGTGATCCTCGCACTGATGGCAGTAAATAGAACGGGCGGCCGCTTTGTTACCGAAAAATGCCCCGCATTTCCCGCACAGCATCTCGGAACGATCAAATAGGCGTGTACAACTCCAGCATTCTGAACAAGCGACTCCATCTGCTCGGTAATCGACCTGGCCTGAACATACCTGGCACTTCTGAGGAAATATCAGGGAGAGGATAGAATCTTGAACAGTCCCTAACATTGTGTCGCGGGTCTATTCTTCGTCGAGAAGCCCCTTTTCAAGAAGTTCCTGACAATCGAGACAAAAGCGTGCCCAGGGGATCGCATCAAGACGTTTCTGATTGATCTCCTTTTCGCAATTCAGGCATTGGCCATATTCATTATCCTCGATCCGCACTATTGCTTCGTCGATAAAGGTCAATTGCCGACTCTCGTTTTCAGAAACTGCCAGCTGGACGTTTTTTGAGTAGTTCCTGACCGCGAGATCAACTGGATCGGGCGTTTCGGAATCATCGACCGAGAGGTCGTTGCCCTTCAGTTTCTGTATTAAAAGCTCACGTTCCTTAAGTAGCTTCTCTTTAATATCCTTCAGCTTTGATTTGTTCATTTTTGGTACGGAAAACCCTTTATAATCGAAAATGCTCTGTAAAGTTGCTCCAGCATTACGACACGAGCCATCTCATGCGTAAAAGTGAGAAACGACAAGGATAACCTAAAATCAGCCATTTCGGCAACCTCAATGGATGTTCCTTCAGCCCCGCCAATAATAAAGACAATTTCCTTGAGCCCCGCATTCTGCCATTTCTCGATCTCTTTTGCCAACTGAGGCGACGAAAGGCTATTGCCAGTAACATCGAGCAGACAGACAAAGGAGCTATGATTCACTTTATCTAGAATTCGTTTGCCTTCACTTTTAGCATCAGGTGCGCCAGCTTCTCGTATCTCGGTAACCTCGCACTTAACAAAATGCGAAAGGCGCCGAAGGTATTCATCCTGCAGCGCCTTATAACTCTTATCTCTGGTTTTACCGATCCAGATAAAGTTGAATCTCATATTGGCCAGGTGCAGTTACAGAAGCAGTCGCCGCTCAATTCGCTGATCCTGCCGGTGATCACCTAAATATCTGCGGGGAGTTCCACCTTGCGTGCGTCGCGCCAAAGCCTCGCAAGGTCGTAGAAATCGCGCGAATCGGTATTGAAGATATGGGCGATAAAATCACCATAATCGAGCAAGACCCATTCGGCGGAACTATACCCCTCGACGCGAACGGGGCGTCTGGCGAGTTGTTTCTTAAGCTGTTCGTTGATCCCGTCTGCGATAGCCTGAACCTGACGCTGATTGGCTCCGGTGGCAATGATGAAATATTCAGTGAAGCTTACAATATTGCGAAGATCTAGAGCGATCATGTCAAACGCTTTTTTCTCACTGGCGCTGCGGATAGCTAATTGTACATCCGGCTCGAGTTCTGAGAATTGAGTGGGCGTCTCGGCGATCTCGATCTTGACCGCCTCGCGTTGAAGCGATCTTTCTTGTGTTTCTTCCATTAGTTATAAATCTGATATTTTTCGATGTAGATTGCAACCTCGGGTGGAACGTCGGCCTTCCATGTGATGTCGGACTCTCGCACTTTTCGTCGGACCTCGGTTGCAGAAATGTCTGTATTTACAAGATCGGTTATAAAAATATGATTCCCATTCTCGGGACTGGGGTGAATGTTTTCGGAGCGGAGATCTATGATCCGGGAACGAATCTCATCGGTAATGTGCGAAGTGCCCATTCGGGAGCCAGGCCTTGTCATCACGATATGATTCGTCAGAGAGAGCACCTTGTCCCACTCCCGCCAGGTCGTAATATCCATCCATGAATCCGCTCCCATAACGAAAAAGATCTGGTCATTCGGCAATTCTGAATTAAGCCGTGTCAGCGTCTCGACGGAATAGGGCTTTTCAGGTAATTCGACTTCCATCTTCGAGACTCTCATCTGCGGTTCGTTGAGAGTAACGAGACAGAGCATCGCGTATCTGTCATAGGCAGATGTCGGCTCGAGCCGCGTTTTGTGCGGTGCATGGAATGCCGGGATGAAGACGAATTCATCGAGTTCGAACTGTTCGAGAAGAGCGTGGGCAATCTCTAAATGTCCGTTGTGCACCGGATCAAAGCTGCCACCAAAGAACGCAATCCTTTTCATACAATTGGCATAGCGGCGGCAGCGGCCTCGTTATCCGGCTTTTCCATTTCGATCAGACTTTTCGATACAGCATTTACAAGTTCTTTGACTCCGACGTTAGTGACCGACGAGACCGCGAAGAACCTCTTCCTATCTTTTTTGGCCCGAGCCTTCAATTTCTCAAGCCGTTCAGGGTCGTCGAGGGCGTCAATCTTCGTCGCAACCACGAACTGCGGGCGAGCGGCGAGATTTTCGTCATAATTCGCCAACTCTCGATCAACGATCTCGTAATCAGAAATAGGATCGCGGCCTTCCAAAGAAGATACATCGACGAGGTGGAGCATCAGCTTTGTCCTCTCGACGTGCCGCAGGAACTGGTGCCCGAGTCCGGCTCCGTCCGAAGCACCTTCTATCAGGCCTGGGATGTCGGCGACCACGAACGTGCGAAAATCACCCATATCAACCACGCCGAGGTTCGGCTCGAGCGTAGTGAAGGGGTAATCAGCGATCTTAGGCTTGGCGGCGGATATCACACTGATGAGGGTAGATTTGCCTGCGTTAGGGAAGCCAACAAGGCCAACGTCCGCAATCAGTTTTAGCTCAAGCTGTAATTCCTTTTCCTGGCCGGGCCGGCCAGTGTAATGATATCTGGGAGCTCGCCTGGTGGGGGTCGCGAAATGGGCGTTGCCCCATCCGCCTTTACCACCTTTTGCTGCCAGAAATCGCTGGCCGGGCTCGGTAAAGTCGAACAAAAGATCGTTTGTTTCGGGGTCGAAGATCTGTGTGCCCACAGGCACCCTCACGAGAGCATCTTCGCCGTCCTTACCAGAACGGTTCGAACCTTCGCCGTGACGGCCGCGTTCGGCTTTGTGTTCAGGGTTATATCGCAGGTGCAGGAGCGTATTCAGGCCCTCCGTAGCCTCGATCCAGACGCAGCCTCCGACACCGCCGTCGCCCCCGGACGGGCCGCCGCGAGGGACGAATTTTTCGCGGCGGAATGCTGTAACGCCGTCGCCGCCATTACCGGCCTTGATCCTTATTTTTACCCGATCGAGGAACATAACACTTTATTCTATGCGGTCAGTCGCCTTAGTGGAAATCTGCGGTCTTCAACCTCATCGAAACAGTGAGTCCGAATGCGAGAGCCCATAGTAGGAGGTGCAGTTATGCCACACGACTAACGACCTTTCCCTGTGCGGGCTACCGAACCAACGAAAGGGCGCACAAAAACGCCGTACTTGATCACTCAAAGACGACGCTTTTGTAAACCTTTGGGATCACCGAAGTGGTCTAAAGGGTGGCGATCCGCTCATGTACACGACCGAACCGCCTATTTTGTATCCCGAATAATCTCTGCGGAGAGCATCACCCGGTCAGCACCCAAACTGAATAAATTCAACCTGTTTTACCCGAAGGTACGATGCCATTAGGTTTTTGTTGTGGTGGCTTTTCCTCCACCGCCGGTTACGGTCCCGGCAACGAGGCTCGACATGTTCCGAAGAACCGCGAGCGGCGTAGCACCGTTTGGATGATCATTTCCAAAGGGCGTTACTCGTTTTTGTCCGAGTAACTCAGCCAGCCTTTCAACTGACCTAGCAAGCCTTTCGGCTTCGACTCCTGGCGTTTGGCCAGCGGCTTTCCGCTCCTACTGACCTCGAACAGCGTGTCACCACATCCGTTCCACCTCCTGGTGCCGGTCAAAATGCCCTTAAGCAATCTCGACTATGTAATCATCTTACACCCGTTATTTACTATGTCAAGTAGAAAATACTTTAACTATTGCCCTTTATTTACGGGAATTATGTGGATATCCTGTGGAAAAGTCTAGTCTCATCCTGTGGATAAAAATGTGGATAATCCAACAAGTATTTTCCCCGCAGAAGTTAGCTTCTAGCTGCAACGACCCGACCTTCTTTCAGCCACAGTTTGTAAACCCCGAAAAAATAATGAAAAAAGTTTTAATTTCGTAAGAGTTTCAGTGAAAAGAGAAAGTAACGCACATTTTTTTGGTTCCATTCCCAAACACTAAGAGCATATTGAATTCTTTGCTGCCACCTGGAGCTGGGGTAAATGAGGTTCATTTTCAGCCAATGCGCTGTCAGATATGGTCTGCTCTAGAATTCCTGTATACCGTTCAAGATGGGTCGTGTAGCTCGGGATCCGGGGCGTCCGGAATTTTCAATAAAGGGTGGTACCGGATCTCGATACGACGAAAGAGGCGGGGGAACCGTCGGCCAGGGGGCCATATACGATTCCCTCCCATAATAGTGACCGGCAAGATCGGTACGCGTGCATGATGCGCGATCCGCACGGCTCCGGTCCTGAACGACAAGATCTTTCCGTCCGCTTTTTCACGTCCCCCCTCAGGGAATATAACCAATGCGGCTCCGTCCTTAAGGGCTTGCATCGACTCTTTTATCGCATCGAGAGATCCGCTGGGGCGATCCGATACAGGGAACGCTCCCATATATTTGATCAGCGGGCCAATCACGCCCCACTCGAAGGCCCTATCCCATGCCATGAAACCAAATTTGCGATGTTGTAAGGGAGGGCAGATCCAGGCCGGATCTATGTAGGTCTGGTGATTGGAGGCTACGATAAATCCTCCGATCAAAGGATCCGGTATGTTTTCGAGACCGCGATACCTGATGAACCATAGCGACTTACTCAGAACATAAGCGAGAAAGATCACTACCCCGATTACAATCCGGGAGGGATATCGGTGGGCGGGAGTATCGGGCATTATGCCAGCATTCAGCGGGGCCCTCGGGCCAGTTCGTCATACTCGAAGCGGCAATCGTCACAGACAAACGGATTGTCCAGGCTTAGCTCCAATGATCGGCGGAATTTGGCAGCCGTCTCCTGGTCGGTAAAGTAAACTTTGCCGCAGTCCGAGCAGATTATCTCAGCCTGGTGATCGTTTGTTCTAATTTCCGAAAAACTTATGATCTCTTCGTTGAGATCTCCGTCGATCTGGGACCGTAGTGTGGATTGCATTATATCTCCTGATCTAAAGAAGGCAGGGAGAACCGGACCTCTGGTTCTCCCGATCGCCGTTTTAATTATGCTGTTTTAACTGCGACTTTCGCGGCTTCCGCCTCGGTCTTTTTGTGCAGCGAGAGCGTCAGTACGCCGTCCTTGAGTTTGGCGTCGACATTTTCGGTTTCAACAATTGATGGAAGAGTCAGCTTTCGCATAAAGCGATCGCTCTGCCATTCATTAAAGTAAGTATGTTCGTCTTCCTTGTTGGTTTCCTCAGATGTTTCGCCGCTGACGATCAGGAGGTCGTCTTTTACGCTGACCTCGATCTCATCGGCCTTAAAACCCGGAACTGCGATCCTGACGTTTACCATATCCTTGTTGTCGGTGATCTTTACCGGTGCTGAACGCAGCATTTCTGATTCGGCCCGGATCCAGTCTTCAAGATGGCCACCCCAAGATGCACCTCGCTCCAAAAAGAAATCAAAAGCCTTAGCGGCCGTTTCCTTCGTGACTTCCGCGAGTTTGTCAAACATTTTTTCAGCCTCGACGAAATTAGGAAAGTCGGCCTTTTTTTGATCGGGGACTACCAATAGGGATTCATCCTTATTCATATTAATTCTCCTTAAACCAAATTGACCTGCCTGGGCGTTGATCCCTCCGTTTTCGAATAAATCCCCGCCCAAGCTGGAAATGCACCTGTCCGAACTAATTTCGACAGGCTGATCTGCCTACCCGCAACATAAAATATGCAATTCATATGCCCGTTATAAACTCTTTGTTCATCATATTAGTAAAGGGATCCGCTGTGAAAAAATACGCGGAGCAGAAGTGTTTTCGTCTAATTTCCACAGTTTGGGAACCGCTTATATCCATCATTCGATGGCCTTTATTCTCGCTGCTTGATTGCGAGGGGATGCGGTTTTGATCCATTTGCTAGCAAAAAAACAGACCCCGGAAATCTCCGAGGCCTGGACTTACCCGGCCGCTAGGGCTTCGGGTTATGATCTGCTGTCCGGTCTACGCCGCCGTGCTAGATGTTTCCTTAGGGGCCAGTTCCGCAGCTCCTTCCGCGTAAACGCTAATGAATTTGCCTTTCTGTCCCTTGTTCTCAAATTTTACAAAGCCTTCGATTAGAGCAAAGAGCGTGTCGTCTTTGCCGCGACCAACGTTATTGCCCGGTTTCCACTTCGTGCCTCGCTGGCGTGCCAGGATGTTTCCACCGAGTACATGCTCGCCGCCAAATTTCTTAAGCCCCAGCCGCTGGGCATTTGAATCGCGGCCGTTTCTGGATGAACCTACACCTTTTTTATGTGCCATTTTGTTTAATTGAGAATTGAAAAGTGAAAATGGAGAAATATCCTCGCCAGCTTCAATTAATCAACCTAGTCTATCGTTATTTCTGTAAAACCCTGGCGGTGACCTTGTTTACGTTTGTATTGCTTACGGCGTTTCTTCTTGAAGACGATGATCTTATCGCCACGGCCGTGGCGGATGACCGTCGCTTTCACCGTTCCGGCGAGCGCTTTGCCATCAGCAAAAAGCGTGTCGACATCGACTTTTTTTCCTGCTTCTGCGCTGATTGTCGGCACACGAAGGGTCTGGCCAGCCTCGACCGCAAATTGCTTTCCGCCTGTTTTTATAATTGCGTAACTCATTATTGTGTTAGCTCCTGTCGACAGCGCGAAAGTTGGCACTAGTCGAAAAACTCAAATTATACGGAAAATAGCGGGCAAGGTCAATCCCAAATCAGGAAATAACCACGAATCATACTAAGCTCAGTGCTTACGCTGCCGATGGGTCTTTTACCACGGCGATAAATGGAAGGTTGCGATATCGTCCGGCTGCATCAAGGCCATAGCCGACCACGAATTTGTTCGGAACGACAAATCCAGTGTAATCGATCGAAAGCTCGGTTTTTATCCGTGGTTCAGGTTTGTCAAGAAAGCTGGCAAGCTTGATCGAGTTTGCCCCGCGTGAGCCGAGGATGTCGAGCAAACGCGAAAGGGTTAAACCTGTATCAATAATATCTTCGACAACGAGCACATCCTTTTCGCGGATCGAGTTGCTCAAGTCTTTGAGGATCTCGACGTCACCGGTCGATCTTGTGCCGTCCTTGTAGCTAGATACCGCCATAAAGTCGATCGTCAACGGCAGGTCGATCGCACGCATAAGATCGGCGAGAAAAATGCACGAGCCCTTGAGAACGCTCACCAGGACGAGCTCCTTGCCTGCGTAGTCACCCGTGATCTGAGCGCCGAGTTCCCTTACACGGGCCGTGATCTGCTCCTCAGAATATAGGGTATCGAGATTCGGATTCGTAAACTCTGACACTGCCAATTGGGGTGATCCGTAGGCCATATTTTCCTTACTGGTTTGATAGAATTCGTAATTAGAAATACTATTCAAACATAGGTTAACTTTCAAGGCGAGGATGCTCAAATTGCGAAGTCAACCATTACTCTCTCGCTGACGCGCGAAGCTTCTGCAACGATCTATGGCCGACGAGAAAAAAGAAACACGCGACCGCGTCAGGGAACTGGTAAAGCAAGTGCTCGCTACGGTTCCAACGGAGGGTGATGAACCTCCGAGCGCGGGAGCCCAGGAAGTCGAGCATGTGGTTGTCAATTCGCTCAAGGACAAGATCGGCCGGGAATTTGACCGGGACGAATCGTCGAAAACACTAATCACCGAGGACGACCTTCGCGGGCTCGAGCCGGGATCTAAGCTGCGTGTTGCCGAGAACGTGCGGTTTACATCGCTCGCCCAGGACATCGTTAATGAAAAGCAGATCGAACTGGTCAGAAAGCAGCAGAGAAAGAGCACGGCAAAGGTGCGTTCGGTGGCGGTCGGAGCGGACCACGGCGGATTTAAGATCAAGGAGCAGCTCAAAGGGTTCCTGACGGATTTTGGGCTGCAGGTCCGCGATTTCGGAACTGAGAGCGAAGACGCCGTGGATTATCCGGATTTTGCTCATGCGGTTGCAAAGTCTGTGAGCGGAAGGCAGGTTGATATTGGGATCATCATCGACGGCGCTGGTATCGGAAGTGCGATGACCGCCAATAAGGTTCCAAACGTCAGGGCTGCGGCCTGCTATTCGCCGCAGCTTGCTGTCAATTCCCGAGAGCATAATGGAGCCAACGTGCTTACGCTCGGGGCCGCCCAGAATTCCTTTGAAGAGATCAAAAAAATCGTCGAAGCTTTTATCTCGACGGACATTACCGAGGAACGGCATAAAAAGCGGGTCAGCAAGATCGATAATATCGAAATGCAGTATCGCAGGTGATAAAATAGGGCTGAAAAATGCAGCAGAACGGTAATTACGACAAACTGATCGACCAGATAACCGACATGGTGTTGGCGAGACTCGGCGGTGAGGAATATTGCCCGACGTTTTGTCATGCGGATGTTCAGCGAATTGTCGATGCCGGGGCCGAAAGGATCGGGATCGTGCTGGGTGAGACCGCAACGGCTCATGACTGGGCCAGCCTGATCGATCATACGCTTCTGAAGCCCGAGGCCGCTGAGGCCGATATTCGCAAACTCTGCGAAGAGGCTGCTCACTTTGGCTTTGCTTCGGTTTGCGTAAATCCGGGTTGGGTGAAAAAAGCATCTGAGTTTTTGAAAGGGACCGGCGTTCCAGTTTGTACCGTGATCGGTTTTCCACTGGGGGCGACCTTGCCAGACGTAAAAGCATACGAGGCACGACGATCTATATTTAACGGTGCCCGCGAAGTCGATATGGTCATCAATATCGGGGCCCTGAAATCGGGCGATGACTGCCTTGTCGAAGACGATATCCGTGCCGTCGTCGAAGCCGCACATGAGAACCGCGTTCTCTGCAAAGTGATCATCGAAACCGCTCTTTTGACCGACGAAGAGAAAGTTCGGGCATGCCTGGCCGCCAAGAATGCTGGAGCTGACTTCGTAAAGACCTCGACAGGCTTTGCCAAGGGCGGGGCCACGGCGAACGACGTTGCACTGATGAGGCACACGGTCGGCAGTGCTCTCGGGGTAAAGGCTTCGGGCGGCGTTAAAGGAATTGACGATGCCCGGGCGATGTTCGAGGCCGGTGCTACACGTATTGGAGCCTCGGTCGGTGTTAAGATCGCACAGGAAGCGAGCGGCATAAAGTCTTCGATCGTTGCAGGGAATTACTGACGGAGCCGCCTAAAGGCGGGACTCAGAATGTTTTGAGTACCTGCTTTAGCAGGCTCGTCCGAACAAGGCCGCCTGAAGGCGGGACTCAAAACTATTTCTTGGCCGCCAGCGTGCGGTCGAAATTTCTACGAAAATCCTTTCCATCCATCGTCACCGTCTTACACATTTCATATAAACGCGATCGCAAACGAGTTCCGATGCGGTCCTCGAGTATCTCTTCGCGGTCGTTTCGACGTTCATCGAGATAATTGGTCGTAAAGATGGTCAGTTTCTTATCGTTGTACCGAGTGTTGATAACGTGGGCCATCGTGTCGCGGACCCAGTCGGTTGG
>JBGTBC010000342.1:0-2956 GCA_041749555.1 Pyrinomonadaceae bacterium
CACCGACGCCGACTCCAACACCGACGCCGACTCCAACGCCGACGCCGACGCCGACGCCGACTCCGACGCCAACACCGACGCCGACTCCGACGCCGACTCCGACGCCAACTCCGACGCCTGTGGATCTGGGTTTGGAAGGCGACTTGGCCAACCGTTTTTTGGGAGATGGGATCCTATTATCTAATGACGTAACTCTTCTCAGGCAATTTATTGTCGGAAATCTTACACCTGCGTCGACTTTCAATGAATTTCAGCGTGCCGATATCGCTCCGCTCGCAACGCTGGGAGACGGTTTGTTGACCGCTGGTGACACGATCCAAGCCAGACGTTATGCCGCGGGATTGGATCAACCGAATCCCGGGGGCGGAGCATCCTCGCCGTCGGAGGCCTTCTTAGGAGCGATTGGCGGCTCGTGGTGGGAGGCAGATCTCGATACAGGTTCGCGGTGGATGCGTGTCTTGAACTCATCCGGCTCACCCGGAGGGCAGGTTACAGTGAGCATCGAGCTGATGCCAATGGGCAACGAGAACGCTTCGAGCTTCACGCTGTATTTCGATCCAACGCTGCTCAGCAATCCGGTTGCGACCTTGGCCTCCGAACTGCCAATCGATACGGTTTTAACTGTCAACACCAGCCAGCAGTCGAATGGCCGCATCATGCTGTTGGTTGATGCCGGGGAAACATTTGGCGGAGCCACCAATTTGAAACAATTGGTCAATATCACATTCGACATTTCGGAAGACGCTCCAATGGGCGGCACGGAGATCTCCTTCGGCAACTGGCCGACGCTCAGCACAATATCGGATCCGTTTGGCAATCTGCTTGCGTCCGGATTTAACAGCGGCCTTGTTACGATCGCCGAACCTTCGACCGACGTGAACGGCCGGGTACTCACCCCTGCCGGCCTAGGCCTGAGAAACGCGAGCGTAACTATGTACGACGCTGTTGGCACACCGCGAACAGTGCCGACAAGCTCTCTCGGCTACTTCACTTTTACAGGTGTTCCATTGGGCCAGACTGTAACGGTCTTCGTTCATTCGAGGCGATATCGCTTTGAGTCCCAGACGGTCAACGTAACTGACGGAATAGCCGAGCTGGAATTTAACGGCCTCGAGTGATGATCTTCTGATCACCGGTTAATAAGAGGCGGCCTAAACGGGCTGCCTTTTTTATTGAAGCGTCAGGCCGCAGCGTCCACAGAATTTTATATGCGGCGGATAGCTTCCCCCGCAACGCTGGCAGATACGCTCCGCCTGAGGAGCACTGCCCGCCCCGGAGATGAAACTGGCCGGACGAACCGCAGCCGCGTGTGCCTCGAAAGTTATGTTGAGGCCGCAACGGCCGCAAAAGCGTGAATTTCCGGGGAGCGTCGCCGAACACCGGGGGCACGGATAGTTCTCGGGCTCACTTCCATGGCCGACCAGGCTGAATGTCCCGCCACCACATCGCCCACAGAATTTAATGCCCTCGGCAAACCGCGATCCGCAGTTAATGCACGCAACGATGCTGGGCATGATGCTTGAGGGTGATCCGCTTGTGCCGCTTCCCTGCGATGAGGACGGCTGGCTAGACGCGCCGTGCACAGTCCTGAGCTGGGCCTGGATCACCTGTTCGTTGCCGCCCGTTCTGATCTCGATAACGCGTTCGTCATCACGTTCTCCGGCTTTTGCCACGCGTAGTACATGGCGGCCGGCCGGCACATCGGTCAGCACGACTCGGCCTGAGCCACCCACGCTTCCCTTCCGCTCGTCATTGATGTAAACCTCTGAGCCACCGGGAGCCATCACCACCAGACGCGACCCGCTCAAACGCTTGCTTTCGCTTACATCCTCGGCGGCCTCTTCGAGTTCTGATATCCAATCGGCTACCGCTGACGGGCGATTGGCGGGATCTATCTCGAGGGCACTCATTATCACTCGGTCGACATCTGAAGGCACGTCCGACCTGAGCGAAGAAAGCGGCGCCGGTTTATGCATTATCTTCTGCATAACGAGCTGCATCAGATCGCCGACGAACGGCGTTTTTCCACCGAGCATCAGGTATGCGATCGTGCCTAAAGCGTATAGGTCCGCTCGTTTATCCACGCCGGTTTCGGGCTGCATCTGCTCGGGCGACATAAATTCGGGAGTGCCTATTATGCCACGCGATGACGGAGTGGCATGGGACGAGGCGTCGGTTACCGTCTGATTCACGATCTTGGCAAGGCCGAAATCGCCCACCTTTACAAATCCATCGCCGCCCTTCCCTTTCTGCATTATGAAGATATTGGCCGGCTTGAGATCGCGGTGAAGGATGCCGAGATCGTGGGCAGCATCGACGCCGTCGGCGATCTGCCGGAGCAGCCTGACGGCCCGCTTTACCGGCAGCGTGCCTTCGCGGCGGAGCAGCTTGTGGAGCGTTTCGCCCTCGACGTATTCCATTACCAGATAAAAGACGCCTTCAGCGGACTCGCCAAAGTCCGTAACGCTGACCGTATTGGGATGCTGGATCGACGCCGCCGCCTGTGCCTCGCGTTCAAACCGGACGATGGCCTCGCCTTCCTGCATATCATCGCTGTTGAGAATGTCCTGCCGGACGGTCTTGACGGCGACCTTTCGGGTGGCGAATTTCGTATCCTTGGCAAGGTAAACCTGGCCCATAGCACCACGGCCGAGGCGGCTCTCGAGCAGGTAGCGTTCGGCGATCATTTGCGAACCGGGCAGCGAGAGCCGCGTCCCGGTCCCTTCATCCGGGCACGCTACGACCTCATCGGGAAAACAAAGTTCACAATTTGGGCATTCTCTCATTTGCTACTCTGATATCTTGAACGCAGCGCAGGGATATTCAAAATGCAGAACGTCGACAAGCTGACTTTGTTGCAGGATTTTGGAGTTTGAAAGCCTCTTGGGTATACTTGCGCTTGCTCCACGGGTCGGGAGCTCAGTCGGTAGAGCAGCGGACTCTAACTCCGCGGGTC
>JBGTBC010000343.1:0-3494 GCA_041749555.1 Pyrinomonadaceae bacterium
GCGCGGTAGTTTTCAAGACTACTGCCTTACCAATTAGGCTACCTCTCCACACGTGCGAGAGCCGAATTCAAAATATACCTGATAGCCGAATGTTAGACAAATCCTAGGCCGCTGCAGAGCGCGGATAAACCGCAATTCCTCGCAGTTCCAAGTCAGTTGAGGCTTGCAAAAGTGTGTTTTAACGCTTCGACCTGAGCTTATTGATGGCGGCGTCCAGCGGTTTCGCCTGGTCCCATCCGCTTGATTGATATTCGATCTTTCCGTCCTGGTCGATGAGGAAGTAGGCGGGAAATCCCATCGCCACGTTGCCTTTTCCGTCTTTTCGAGCGTACTTGAGGACGAGGCCAAAGCTGTTTGGAAGGATATCGAAATGAAATGGATTGCGCTTTAGATAGGTTTCGACCTTTTCCTCATTTTCCATGGTAGCGGCAAGGAAAACTACGTCCGAGTCAGTAAATCCTGCGGCCATACGATTAAGCTTCGGGATCTCGGTATGGCAAATAGCGCAACGCGTCGACCAGAAAGTCAGGAGAACGACCTTTCCTTTCAAGGCATTCAGATCGACGGTTTTGCCGTTCAGATCGACGGCAGTAAAAACTTCTGCCTGGCGCGTCTGTGCCAGTGCGGCCGTGGAAAATGCAAAGACCAAAATTACAATTAGTAAATGACGCATGGTTTTTAATAAAGAGGGCAAGATACGCATTGTAAAAGAATTTACAACACTGTTTAAACCAGATTACTAAATCGAAATAGATTCCAGAAAGGGGAGGATCTCTCAAATTTGATCCCGTGCATAAGTTTACCGCAAACGCCATCACAAACGCTATGCTAAAATCGCCGCTGTGCTATTGGAATCAATCGAAGCCCTCAATTTCCGTAATCTGTCGGGAAAGATCATTTACGGTAACGGACTGAATATCCTCGTCGGGGAGAACGGCCAGGGCAAAACCAACTGGCTCGAGGCGATCGGCGTCCTGGCTTCTGCTAGATCGTTTCGGACCGCCAAGCTGCAAGAGGCGATCGCATTTGGAGAAGATTCCCTGATAGTCCGCGGAAGCGTCCGCGAATCGCCCGAAATAACCCGCAGTCTTGGTGTCGTCGTTCAGGGAAATACCAAAACCTTGCTTGTCAATGATAAAAAGGAAGTGGTCCAACGTTATCTAAGCCAACTGCATGCCGTCGTATTCAATGCGGACGAACTTGAGGTCGTGCGCGGTAATCCGGATTCGCGTCGGCGGTTCCTAGACACAGGCATCGTTTCGCTCCATCCGCCCTTCGTCCAGGTCATTGCTGACTATAACCGTGTTATCAAGCAGAAAAATGCCCTGCTTCAGGCGGCCCGCGACCGCGAAACCGGTATCGAGCAGGTCCGCGATGCTCTGGAGCCATGGAACATACAGCTCGCAGCGTTATCGGCAAAGGTTCATCGGGCCCGCGTTCGTTTTGTCGAACGAATAAACGAGATCCTCGAGAAAAAGCTTTTCGGCCGCGAAGAACTCACTGTCAGGTACCTCTCATCGCTCGAGGGCAAGGTCGATCTGGATCATTATGAATCGGGTGTTTCGGAGCGGCTTGCTCTTCGCGTCCAGGCCGAGGTCGTTGCCGGCCATGCTCTTATCGGCACCCATCGCGACGATATGGAATTGAAATTTGACGGGCACGATATTCGCAAATATGGCTCAGCCGGTCAGCAGCGGAGTGCTCTGCTTCTGCTGCAATTGGCAAACATCGCCGTATTTCATGCCACACGCGGCGAATATCCGTTGTTTCTGATCGATGATATTGACGCCGAGCTTGATTACCGAAGGATCGGCAAGCTGCTCGAATATCTCGCCGGCAAAACGCAAACCTTCGTCACCACTTCGAAGGAAAGTTTCGTCGAAAGATTCGGCTCTACCGCCACGGTTTTTACGATAGAAAATGGAACTGCAAAACCGGCGTAAAGTATAGAGTTTTATTGTATTTCTCCGCTGTCCTTCTCCTCCGTAAAATGGTAAAATTTAACATTGAATCGTTCGGGTAATTTTACGCCTGTAGATCATTTCTGACCGCTCGGTCTCCCGTGTCAGAGATTTCATCAATTCCATCATTTTGGACTGGAAAAACCGACTTAAGTGTCGCGTGGAAAGTTTGAAACAGAAGGATGAGTAACGTAGTAATCGTAAGTAAATAGAGGTTTCAAATTGGCTAAAGCAAAGCAGGAATACGGGGCAGATCAGATCACAGTTCTTGAGGGGCGCGACGCCGTTCGCAAGCGCCCGGCGATGTATATCGGTTCGACGAGTGAGATCGGGCTGCATCATTTGGTCTACGAGGTCGTCGACAATTCGGTAGATGAGGCATTGGCGGGTTATTGCGACACCATCGAGGTTGCGATCCATATGGATAATTCTGTGACCGTTATCGATAACGGCCGCGGAATTCCGACCGACATACATAAGCAGGAAGGCCGATCGGCGGCCGAGGTCGTGATGACCATCCTTCACGCGGGCGGCAAATTCGACACAAATTCCTACAAGGTTTCAGGCGGCCTCCACGGCGTCGGCGTGAGCTGCGTCAATTTCCTTAGTGAATATTTACGGCTCGAGATCTGGCGCGACGGTAAAACGCACGAGATGGAATTTGAGGCCGGAATTCCCGTGGCACCGCTCAAGCAGACCGGCACCACGTCGAAACGTGGAACCAAGATCACTTTCCGCCCAGATTCGAGCATTTTCGACACGACAACGTACAGCTTTGAAAAACTCTCCGAACGGCTTCGCGAGAAGGCCTTTTTGAATAAAGGCATCCGCATATTTATCAAAGACGAACGCGAGGATCCCGAGAAATCGCACGAATTCTATTACAAGGGCGGCATTGCCGAATTTGTAAAGCATCTCAACAAGAATAAGAGCCCGCTGCATGATGAGCCGCTCTATTTCGAACAGATCGCCGACGACCTATCGGTCGAGGTGTCGATGCAGTACAACGACAGCTACGACGAAAAGATCTTTTCCTTTGCCAATAACATCAATACGGTCGACGGCGGCACGCATTTATCGGGCTTTCGCGGTGCGATAACCCGAACGATCAATGCGTATGCGGAAAGCTCCGGCATGATGAAAAATGCAAAAGTCTCGCTAACAGGCGACGACGTTCGCGAAGGCCTCGTTGCCGTCATCTCGGTCAAGATCCCGCAGCCGCAATTTGAAGGGCAGACAAAGGGTAAGCTCAATTCCCCCGTCAAGGGCCCTGTCGAGTCTTTCCTGAATGAGAAGCTCGGCGAATTTTTCGAACAAAACCCGGCCGTGGCTAAAAAGATCGTCGGCAAGGCCGTAGATGCCGCCCGCGCCCGTGAAGCCGCCCGCAAGGCACGCGAGATCGTGCGTAAGAGTGCTCTCGGCACGTCGACACTGCCCGGTAAGCTGGCCGATTGCCAGGAAAAGGACCCGGCGTTGTCAGAGATATACATCGTGGAGGGAGATTCGGCCGGAGGCTCGGCCAAACAGGGCCGC
>JBGTBC010000344.1:0-2207 GCA_041749555.1 Pyrinomonadaceae bacterium
TCACGCCCCGAACCCGCCGGATCTTTGGCCGCGTAGCGGCAGAATGATTTTAGCCGTGGGGTTGAGCCCACGGAATGTCGGCGAAAAAGATCGTTGTCACGTCAGCGACAACTGAACAATGTGCGGTGCTGTTCATCCGTCGCAACGCGACGAGGGTTGAATATTGCCAGCTTACCGTGGTTTGCAAACCACGGCTAAATTCAACGTGTCGCTACGCGACACAGATCACTGTGACTCTTAAAACACTGTTGGAGGATGCTGTAAGGGCCTATGCTTAAAGAAAATCGCACAAATCTCAGAATCGACCCCAAAGGTATTCTTGAAAACTTCACGCCAAATACGCCAAATCATACAAATCACGCCAAATGGACTACCCGAAAGGATAAAAATTGAGTTAGCTTGTTGCGGTGCGGGGTCTTTTGAGGCCGTGCGGATGTTTGAAAATTTGTTCGTTGTTCGTTGATGGTTGATCGTGGATCGCAGGGGTTTGTTCGTTGATGGTTGATCGGTGATCGTTGATCGTTGGTGGAGGGCATCCGCCACTGACTGCGCGGGTGTAATACAGATCCTGGAAAATTGCGTGGTACATGGTACAAGTCGGTAACTTCCTGTGATAGCAAGGGTTACGTCATACTTGCTGTACCAGCCGTGGTACAAAAACAGGGGGGGGCGCAAAGTGGAAAATCGAAAATGGAGAGTGGAGAGTGGAAAATCTGCCCACTGCCCACCGCCCCCTGATTCCCGTCCTACGTTACGCAGAATTCGAAAAATGGGACAAACGGGCTTAAATCATAGAGCCGCAGGAGTTTATCCGTCCCATTTCCTGTCCCACGTGGGACGGCGGTGAATGGAGAAGGAGAATGGAAAGTGGAAAATTCGAATGTAAATTTGAAATGCGGTCGTCCAGTACCCGCCTTCCGTCACTCTTCACTACCCACCGCCCACCGCCCTACCGCTTCCAGTAATTCTTGATCTTGAGGTCGAGCATGGGAAATGCGCAGTATTCGACGTTTCGACCGGTTTCTCTGAGCTTCTCTACCATTTTGACGGCGGCGTCGGCATTGCGGGTGTGGACGATGATCGTCGAGGCACGCTGCAGGTCGGCCCGTTCACAGAGCCATTCTGCGATGGCGTAACCTGTGTTGGCAAAGTCATCGTGATCGTTCGATTCGTAATGATGCGGCAGGAGGTCGTGGTCGAGAAAGATCGCGTCGTAGGCGTTGCCGGCAAGCAGTTCTCTGGCTTCGCTGACATTCTCAGCGATGTCGAGATCATCGCCGTCAAATCGTTTCATGAACCAGCGGTGCCGGCGCGTATCGTCATCGAGCAGCAAAACACTGATAGGTGCCCGATCGACGCTGAGATCCGCCAGGCCTAACCGGATCAAAAGGCTGCGTAAAATGCTCATAATTACTCTGTTAGAAGACAATATAGCATATTGCCGTATGTGCTGCCGACGCCGCCTTGAAAACGATTTCGCGAGTGATATAATCCTTTACACCGACGCCCTTTGATACCCTGAAATGCCCAACGAGAAAGTTCAAAATCATAAGCTGAAAGCCGTTCCCAAGCGTAACTCGGAGATTCCCGACGAGGCTCAAACTCTGCCTGAGTGCCCAAAATGTTTCGGTACGGGAATGGAGATCGTTCCGGGAAAAGGCGCCCGCATTTGCCCTTGCCGCAAGATCAGGTCAAAGGATCTTCAGTTCCAGAGCGTGCGTCTGCCGAAACGGTATGACGGTTTTCATTTTCACAATTACAAGCCGCAAAGCCCATCGCAGGAATCGGCATTTAGGTTTGCCACTGCTCTCACGATGGAGTATCCCGCCGTTGATCGCGGGCTGCTGTTAATGGGCAGCGTGGGCGTAGGGAAAACACACCTGGCGGTTTCGATATTAAAAGGTCTGACCGAACGTGGTTTTACCTGTTTATTTTATGAGTTCGGATCGCTGCTTAAGGAGATTCAGGACTCGTATAACGCCAACACCCACGCATCCGAACTCGGCGTCTTGTCACCTGTGCTGAATGCAGATGTGCTGGTACTCGATGAGCTCGGGGCTTCCAAGCCAACCGACTGGGTCCGCGACACGATGGCCCACGTTATCAACACTCGGTACAACGATAAGAAACTGACCATCTTTACGACCAATTATCTCGATGAACGTCGAAACGACCGCGAAGAGATACTCGAGGACCGCATCGGAACT
>JBGTBC010000345.1:0-1339 GCA_041749555.1 Pyrinomonadaceae bacterium
CCCGGTGTCGGCAAACACCGGGCAAAGAGGAGGATTGAATGAAGAAACTTCAGGTTCTAACGGGGTTGTCCTTTGCATAACTGTATGCACACCATGCGGCGACCAGATGGACTATCCATCCCAAAGTGCCAACCGACCCGATCCATGAAACCCCTGTCAATACCAGCCAAATTATCCCCACGATAATCCTGCCGTTGTATAACTGACCGACGCCCGGGACCAATAGGCTTAATATGCCAGCTAATAAAGGTTCACGCATAATTCCAAAGTGCCTCCACAAAATAATTACGACGAGGTTGGCAGTTTGTTTCAAAAATCGTTAAGGTATGCTGAAAAAAGTGGAAACGGCCGGGACGCATCCGATGCGGCCTAACACGTCAGTGCGTCATAACAGTATTTAGTAAGTAATGCGTGCCGAAAAATACCGCAACGCCGGCGAAGACAGAAAGGGAAACCAGCGGACTCTTTCCCCCGTGATGATTTACTTCAGGTATCAGATCGCTCGCAGCTACATACAAAGTGACGCCACCCGCGATCGGAAGCGCGTAGGCGATCGTGAACGCAAAATTACTTCCGATCACATAGAAGAACATAACGCCAAACAGAGTCGTCAGCCCGAGAAGCGATGTCGCTATGACGACCTCGCGAAACCCCTTGCCGGCGGCGATCATCATTGATCCGATAGTAAATCCCTCGGGAAATTTGTGAAGGAACACCGCAATAAAGACCAAGGTTCCGACCCTCACATCGATATGCGAAGCTGCTGCGATCGAGACGCCGTCAAAAAATGTATGGATCAGCAGGCCACCTACCGCGGTATAAGCAGATGAGCGAGAAATTGTGTGATCAGCGTGGACCTCCTCACCCAGATGGAAATGGGGTGCGATAGTATGCTCGAAGAATTGAGTCAATAAATAGCCTGCAAGTACCAATAACATTGGTATATACAGATCGTTGTGGGCCCCGTCCGAACCGTCCTGCCAAAGACCGACCGTTTTCGGCAGGATCTCGATAAACGTAACCGCGAGCATAAACCCGGCACTGAGCGCCAACAGATAACGTAAAGACCTTTTGTAATTGTGACGAAGCTTTGACGGAAACAAGATCAATCCGCCAAGAACATTTGCCAGGCCGGCTAAAATGCCGAAAACCAACAGTTGAAGAATGGTGGATGTCATTATTTGTTTCAGGAACTTTTACTATCCTATATCGCTAAAATCATAAAGACAAAACCACTCGTGTATGCGGAAAAAAAGCACGATGACCTTAAACGTATGATTAAGCTCTGCGGAAATATTTAGTAGTTGACACCGGCCCGAAAATCAGCGTAGAATGCTTT
>JBGTBC010000346.1:0-9780 GCA_041749555.1 Pyrinomonadaceae bacterium
GGTCGGGGTCGAAGGTTCCATCCCCCGCTTGTCCAGAAAGCCCCAAAACCACACAAGTGGAAACGTCAAAATGATGATCCACATCGGGTTGATGGCGTTCGAGATTGTACCCGTTACATTCCAGGCTGTGTTGTCGTCAGCCCAGTACGTTATGGTCGAGCCATTCTGGTGAAACACCATCCAGAAAACGATCACAATGATAAAGATCACGATGAGCGCCAAGACGCGCTTCCAATCCGGTACCGCGTCCATCAAGGCATTACGCGTTCTCGCTTCCTCCGCATGGCCGCCCTCATCCTGTTGGCTGATCCCGTGCGGCGGAGCGTCCACGGCAGTCGCCGCGGTATCGGCCATTTGATTTGCGCGTTCTGCTCTGGCCGTTTTTCGATCCGCAAGAGCGTTCGGGTCCTCAACGAGGTGTTTATATTTCCAAAGGATCGAGACCGAAATGACCATTCCGAAGGCCGCAACAGCAAACGCCGCGTGAAATCCAAAGTAGGCTTTAACGATCTCCATCACGATCGGAGCCAGCATTGCCCCGACGTTGATACCCATGTAGAAGATGTTGTATGCACGGTCCTTGAGGTGGCTGCCTTCCGGATAGAGGTTGCCGACCATCGTAGAAACGTTGGGCTTGAAGAAGCCGTTTCCGATAACCAAACATGTCAGGGCGAGGTACACAGCCCAAATTGCGGGTATCGACAGCAGGCCGTGGCCAGCCATAAAGAAGAATCCGCCGATCATCACCGCCTTTCGATAACCCGTAAACCGATCGGCAATAAAGCCGCCGATCAGCGGGCTCGCGTAAACGAACATCAAATAGTTGGCGTAAAGGCCGGTTGCCTCAGCCGCCGTCCAGCCAAAACCCTCGGTCGGGTCGCGTAAATAAAGGGTGAACAGTGCCAGCATCGAATAGAAACTGAACCGTTCCCACATCTCGGTGCCAAACAATGCATAAAGACCGGGCGGGTGCTTGTCTATGTCACCGCTAAAACCTCTGCTGTCTATCGTTTTTGCGTTTGCGCTCATCAGATTTCCCCTATTGAGTGTTTGAATTTACGGAAGAGTTAGGCAAAATATAGCAGATAAACCATTTATCGAAAAGCGAAATGAACGGCTGTTACTTCTCGAAAGCAATTTTAACCCTATGCATTTTATCCGCAGCCGTTGAGATAGGTGCAGCTCAGGGATCGAGGCCCAGCGTCAAGGCGGCTGAGGTCAATGGAACATTCAAAATGAATTTTCGGGGCAAATATAAAAAGATGTCGAACGAGATCAAGATACTTGCCCTCGGCCGCGGAAAGATCCGCTTCGCTATGGACCTGATTTATCCATACACTCTTAGGAACGGCGAGATATCGGTGAATATGGGCGGCCTGGATGGCGAAGCCTCCATCGCGGGAGATACGGCAGTGTACGAATCCGAGGAATTCGGTAGATGTAAGATCACTTTTAAGTTCGTCAAGCCCGGATCTCTAAAGATCTTTCAAGACGGCACTGATGCCGGCTGCGGATTTGGGCATAATGTGACCTCGGACGGTACCTACCGAAAGGTAAGCGGCCGAAAACCGACATTTGAGAGGCCAACTGAATGATACTTGCAATACTCGCAATTTGGTTTGGATACAGGAAAGCCCGCGATACTGGTCGCAATCCTTTTCTCTGGGCTGCGATTTGCGGCGGCACTTTCATCGGCGTCCAACTGCTTGTTGGATTTGGAATAGGAGTAATATTAGGAGTCGGAGTCGAAGCATTCGGCTGGAGCGAGACCGTGTACGAAGACTATAACTGGGTCTATACGATATGCGCGATGGCAGCCAGCATTTTGAGTGTTTATTTACTTTTTCGTTATCTCGATCGAATCCCGGCCGAAGAGCCGACCATTCAACCCCCACCGCCTCCGACATTCGACCAGTAATTAAGGTATGGAATTATTTCAAGCGCTGGGCGCCGAGATCGAGTCGCTTTGGCTTGAGCGAAACTATAATGAGGACGATCTTCCTACTATCGCGGCGGATGCCTTGAGGCGTGCCGATCTGCCTTCAAAACTTTCAGCCTGGGATGTTGTCGATTGGTCACTCAAGGAAACCGAACTGCCGCCGCAGCGAGATGTTGCCGGGCGTTTCGCAGATCCGCCTATAACGATCTATTCCGGGCCGCGTTTTCATATCGACGTTTATTTTTGGTTTGAAGGCACAACGGCAATCCACCAGCATGGATTTTGCGGAGCGTTTCAGGTACTACTGGGTTCGAGCATCCATACTTGGTACGAATTTGAGCGGAAGGAAAAGATAAACATCTTCTGCGAGATCGGCGATATGAGCCTAAAGGTCTGCGAGATCCTCGAGGTCGGCGATGTTCAGGAAATATGGGGCGGGCGGCGGTATATACATTCGCTATTTCATCTCGACCGACCGTCGGCAACGATCGTTGTCCGTACTGACCGGTCACCGATAGACCTGCCGCAGTTTTCGTATGAGAAGCCGAGCCTTGCTATCGATCCCTTTTTCGAGCAGCACACGACGATAAAAAAGATCCAGATGATGGGCACGCTCCTTCGGGCACAGCGTCCCGAGACGGACGAATCGATCACCTGCTGGCTGCGTTCATGCGATCTGCAAACGTCATATGTGGCCCTCGCAAGCCTCAGGGCGGGTCTGCGGTCAGACCAGCTAAAACAGATGTTCAGCCCGGATGTTGCTATGTCGCGTTTTCGTAATCTGCTGGACATCGTGATCGAGCGTCACGGCCCAAAGGCCGCCGTACTGAAGCAAGTTTTCGAACATCACGATATGCTTGAGGAGATCATCAAGCGGCGCGGCTACGTATCCGATCCGGAGCACCGTTTCTTTATGGCATTGCTGCTCAATGTGGATCGACGTCCTCTAATTTTCGAACTCATAAAACACCGTTTCCCCGATGCAGATCCAGTCGAAAAAATACTTGATTGGGTCTTTGACCTGGCGGAAACAAGGGTCGTCGGGATCGATTCTTCGAATGCTCTTGGGATCGCTGATTTTGGAGAAACTGAGATGTTGGTTCTTGAAGGAATACTTCGAAACAGTACAGACGACCAAATAAGACAGGAGTCTATTTCACAGCCGCCGCCGAACGGGCGATCGATCGACGAAGCGATCGAAGCGATCCGAAATGCCGTTATCTTTCGCCCTTTGCTTCTTTCCTAACGCCTGGACTGAGGATATTTGCGGGAAAGCGGTGATTAAATTAAACTCTCAATGTATGCCCTTGTAGCTCAACGGTTAGAGCAGCGGACTCATAATCCGTTGGTTGTAGGTTCGAATCCTACCGAGGGCACCATTTCTAAAAGCGACGGCCTTTAACGGGCCGGTCCGTTTGAGCCGAAAAAAATGGCCCCCAAAAAGGGGCCTAAACTACTATCATTTCACGGAAAGTTAGACCGCGGCATCGGTTACTTTCTTTTCTTTACCTTCGTGATCGCAGCACGGGCAGCAAGTGTGGCCTTCGGCGGACATATCCATCTTTTTGCCGTCGGCGATCATTTGATGGCCCTTGCCGTACTTCATCGGGCAGGACTCTTTATCGCCGTGCTTTGCTTCCATTGCGGCGGCGTCCATTTTGCCCTTCATCGGACACGATTCGGCGGACGTTTTATGCGTTCCCGCCTCGCCCATTTTGTGAGCATCGCCATCCGCCATTTTATGAGCGGTGTGATCCATCTTTCCTTTCATAGGACAAGAATCTTTGTCACCCGTGCAGCAATCTTTGTCGTGTCCGCCGTGCGTGGTATCCGCACTGACCATCATCGCTTTGACCGGGCAGGAATCTCCGCCGATACCGAAAGCATACGCAGTTATGCCGATGCCCAGAACCAATATCGCCAAAATCACCAAAAGTGCATTTCTCTTCATATAATGTTTCTCCCGATGTAGATCAAAAAGTACTAAGCGAGTCTATCACAGGTTTTTCGATTTTCGTCATGACGCGGGTCACACGCGAAGGCAAACAGAAATACTTTCCCACTACACATTGAACCGAAAATCCACCACGTCGCCGTCTTGCATTATGTATTCTTTGCCTTCGAGGCGGGCCAGGCCTTTTTCGCTGGCGGCCTTTCGGCTCCCGCAGGCAACAAGGTCATCATACCCGATGATCTCGGCGCGGATAAATCCGCGTTCGATGTCGGTGTGGATCTCGCCCGCGGCGGACGGAGCTTTGGTGCCGATTGGGATCGTCCAGGCACGAACCTCTTTCTCTCCGGCAGTGAGAAAGCTCATAAGACCGAGCATGTGAAATGCCGCTTTTATTAGTTTGTCAACGCCGCTGGACGTAAGGCCAAGGTCTTTAAGGTAATCGTCACGGTCAGCCGGGTCGAGTGCAACCAACTCAGCCTCGAGCTTGGCACAAATTACCACGACATCAGAGTTTTCGGCCGCGGCATGCTTAACAACGGCCTGGACATGAGGGTTGCTTTCAGGATCGGCAAGGGTTGCTTCGTCAACGTTTGCCGCATAGATCGTTGGCTTGGTCGAAAGAAAGAACCAAGTTTTCACAATTGCCCGCTCCTCGTCAGTGAGTTCCGCCGCTCTCGCGGGCCGGCCCTCTTCGAGAACCGGTTGGATCTTATCAAGGATCTCGATCTCACGCTTAGCAACCTTATCGCCTGAGGATTTGACGGCTCGAGCTGCCTTTTCACGCCGCTTTTCAGCAGAAGTGAGGTCAGCGAGGGCAAGCTCGATCTGGATCGTTTCGATATCCCGAACAGGATCTACCGATCCCTCGACGTGAATAATATTCTCGTCCTCGAAGCACCTCACAACCTGTATAACGGCGTCCGTTTCGCGTATATTTGCAAGAAATTGGTTCCCGAGCCCTTCGCCTTTTGACGCACCGCGTACCAAACCAGCGATGTCCAGGACCTCAACGGTGGCAGGCACGACCTTTTGGGCCTTATTCAGCTTTTCAAGTACCGCGAGGCGTTCATCCGGAACCGCCACCACGCCGACGTTCGGCTCGATCGTAGCAAAAGGATAATTCGCCGCCAAAGCCGATTCCTGGGCGGTTAATGCATTAAAAAGTGTAGATTTTCCGACGTTGGGCAGCCCAACTATTCCTGCCTGCAGCATATGATTATTTCAGAGTCATACAAAAACTCTTATTTTACCGCGAGTAGCCCAATTTTAGAAACACGCAGGCCTTTTACGGGTAAGTTACTTTTTGCATACGGTCTGGATTCCGGCGTGTTCCGTATCCAGCCTAAAATTGGACCAATACGTCCGATTGTGTTTTTCCTGCTATTTGCAGTAACTTAACTAGAAGATTCCGCTGCTCCATATGTTGATCTCGATCGTCCTTATAGCTCTGCTTGCCCTCGCCGGCATGGCTCTTACATATCTTATCGCTGATGAAGAGACCTTCATGTGGCGTGCCTCAGCTGGAACTATTATCCTTTCCGCGATTTTTGGCACCTTATTATTCGTCGTCGCTTCAATTGCGGGCCTAAACACCGCTACCGTAGCGATCTGCCTGGGTCTTACCTGTTTTCCGATCGGACTATACTGGCGTCGAGATATACGAGCCCGATTCAAACATGACAGGAACCGGGTAGGTGACAAACTGCAGGGGGCTACGGCCGAAAAGCTGGCGCGGTTCGCGTATTATGCTTTTTTCCTCGTGATCTTCTGGCTGTTTTTCGAACGAGCTTATTTCGAGTTGGCCGATGGTATCTATACGGGCGGATCGCAGAACTACGGCGACCTTCCGTTTCATCTGGGAGCGATCTTCAGCTTTACCGAGGGCAATAACTTCCCGCCACAGAATCCGTCCTGGGCCGGCGCCAAATTTGCTTATCCGTTCATTTCAGACCTCCTAACGGCTGCATTTATGAAACTCGGGGCCGATGTTAAGGGGGCAATGCTCATACAGAATGTTTCCTGGGCCTTTGCCTTACTTGTGCTCGTCGAGAGGTTCACGGCGAAACTGACCGGCAGCAAATTGGCAGGGCGTCTGGCACCGGCGCTTCTCTTTTTCTCTGGAGGGCTGGGCTTTATTTGGTTCTTCAAAGATTACCGGGAATCCGGAAAGAGCCTGATCGATATACTACTGCAGCTGCCACGCGACTATACTATCAGCGACAATTTTCGATGGGGCAATTCGATGGTCGTGATGTTCCTCACCCAGCGGAGCATTCTTCTTGGATTGCCCCTCACTATCATCGTGCTCGGCTATTTATGGCAAACCTTCAGCCGAGTTGAAGCAGCATACAACGAGAAAATACCTCTTATCAGGCGTTTCTCGGTTCCGGTCCTCATTGGTGTCTTCGCCGGAATGCTACCGCTCATTCATCTTCACAGTCTTGCCGCTCTTTTCATCGTGACGGCGTGTCTTTTTGCCATTCAGCCCGCTAAATGGCGCGAATGGATCGCATTTGGCCTGGGCGTTTCCGTAATTGCGGTGCCCGAGCTTTTGTGGTCTATTACGGGAACGGCCAGTGACACTACAAAGTTTTTCGATTGGCATTTTGGATGGGATAGTCGCGATAATAACATCCTTTGGTTCTGGCTTAAGAACACAGGACTTCTTATACCGCTCATCGCCCTTGGCATTTATCTTTACTGGACAAAGCCTATTGCCGAAACGCCGAAGAAGCCCGTCCGAAATCCGGCTCCCGTATTAGATCCAAAGCTCCTTCTTTTTTTCTACGTGCCGTTCATCCTCCTGTTCCTGATCTCCAATGTTGCCAAGCTCGCTCCCTGGGAATGGGACAACATCAAGATCTTGATCTATTGGTTCATCGGGTCGATCCCTTTTGTCGCATACGCACTAGCGAGGGCGTGGACCGGCGGAACGCTACTTCGTGCCGGGGCGGTCGCGGCAATAGCCGTGCTGACTCTCTCGGGCTCGCTGGACGTTTGGCGAACCCTTTCCGGACAGGTCAATAGCAGGGTATTTGACGCCGATGCCATTGAGATCGCAGAACAGATCAAGCGGCGAACACCGGCACGCTCATTGATCCTAAACGCACCGACCTTCAATTCGCCGGTAGTCCTTACCGGCAGGCAGTCCCTGATGCGGTACAGCGGCCACCTTTCCTCGCATGGGATCGACTATCGGCCGCGCGAAAACGATGTAAAGCGCATTTACGAGGGTGGCGGTGTTTCGGAAATGCTGTTAAAACAATACAATATCGAATATGTGCTCGTTTCGACTGAGGAGCGCAACACGTTAAAAGCAAACGAAGAATACTTCAAGAAATACCCTGTGGCTGCCGAAGCAGGCCAGATCCGTTTATACAGGGTTAAATAGACTTGACGATGAAAGAGAACGTTGAGGAAAATGCGGCCGTCCCGATAGAACATCCGAAACGCGAAAGGCCCGACTATCTTTGGCTGGCCGGAGCATCGCTTGTCACGGCGATCGCGGCGTTTCTGCGTTTTTTCTGGCTCGAATTGAAGCCCTTTCACCACGATGAAGGCGTCAACGGTTTTTTCCTCACTAATCTCGTGCGCGACGGTATCTACAAATACGATCCCGCGAATTATCACGGCCCGACCCTTTATTATATTGCCCTTCCGTTTGCGAAACTCTTCGGACTTGAAACGGTTCCGATGCGGGTAAGCGTGGCGATATTCGGTGTGCTTACCGTGGTTCTTGCCCTGTATTTGTGGAGATATATAGGCAAGACGGGCAGTATTTTTGCGGCTCTCTTCATAGCTCTCTCTCCGGGCATGGTCTATATATCGCGCTACTTTATACATGAGATCTTTTTCGTATTTCTAAGCCTGGCGTTAGTCGTATCGATTTTATTCTTTATCGAAAAGCGTTCGGCCGGAATCGGTGCTGTAATTTGGATAGCCATCCTGCTGCTTGTCTGTTTCGTACCGTCCGCATTCAATCTGGCCGCATATCTCGGCGGTGACAGCGAAGGCGCCGTGTGGACCTTGCGCGTGGTTTTCCTGATCGTCGACGCCGCCATCGTTTATTTCCTTATCAACCTTTTGCTGTCATGGGACGAAGGCCGACCGATCTATCTCCTGCTCGCGTCCGCATGCGTTTCACTATTTTTCGCGACTAAGGAAACCGCCTTTATCACGCTTGGCACGATGATAATTGCTTGCCTTTGCGTTTGGGCGTGGCGGTCGATCATCAACCGCGAGATCAGCAAGAAATGGGCTGTGAATGCGGTGATCGCCCTCCATGTCATTGTGATCGCCGCGGGACTCTACTTTCGCGAAACGCTGATCGACGGCGGAAAATGGCTATATAGCACGTTTCCTGCGAATCCGTACCGGCCGCCAGAGCACTTCGTTGTATATTCCATCATTTTCCTGCTCGCGGTTACCGCCGCTGCCTGGGTCCTTTTCCTATTAGAACTAAAACGGAAAAACGATTCGGAAACAACCGAGCCCGTCGACATAACCTGGAAAAACTTTCGCGAAGGCATCGGCGATCGCAAAGGCCTGCTTATCGTATCGGCGGCGGCAGGAGTGGTCTTCATTTACGTTAGCGTCCTGTTTTTCTCGTCATTCTTTACCTACGCCGAAGGTATCACTAAGGCATTCGAGGCATACGCGATCTGGACGAAGACGGGAAATAAAGACCACACTCAGAACGGCTACTTCGGCTACCTCAAATGGGGGATGAAGGCCGAGGCCCCGATCCTCATCATCTCGTCGCTGGGAATACTCATTTCCCTTTTCAAGGGCCGCCACCGCGTTGCGATGTTTACCGGCCTCTGGGGCCTCGGGCTCTTCCTCGCATATACGATCATCCCTTACAAAACGCCCTGGCTCGCGCTGAGCTACCTGCTTCCGCTTTGCATCATCGCCGGATACGCGATCGGCGAGTTAGCGGCAGCCCGTGATATACGGCTTCGCGTCATCGCGGTCGCACTTGCGGTAAGCGGATTCTCGCTGCTTGCCTATCAAACGTACCAGCACAATTTTGTCAGATACGATGATGAGGAAATGCCCTATGTCTATGCACATACACGACGCGGATTCCTGGACCTTATCAGTGAGATCGAGCGTTACGCCGAAAAAAGCGGTAAAGGCAAAGACGCCACCATCGAAGTAGTCTCGCCCGAGTACTGGCCAATGACCTGGTACCTGCTCAAGTACAGCCATGCGAATTTTCACGGCAGGTACACACCCTCGACCACCGCGGAGATGGTAATTACAAAGAAGAACGACCAGGATGCAACCGCTATCCAGCTATACTCCGGCCACTATAAATACGCAGGCGTCTACCCACTCAGGCCCGGCGTAAATCTCGTTCTGCTCGTCCGCAACGACCTCGCCGACAGCGATGACGAGGATATGAGCAAGCTGCCCGAGTATAAGCCAATTCAGGGATATACGAATTAAGACGGTGATCGGTGACAAGTAACAGGCAACGCGAAGGCCGCACTAGGTAGGTACTATTCGCCCCTTACCCTTCTCCGTTTTCCACTCACAATTCTCCATTTCCACTCACAAACCCCCTGTAAGTGTCCCAGGCCGGGACAGTAATACCGCTGTAACCATTTTATAATGTGATAGTTACAGGCGTCCCTACTGTCCCACGCCTGAGCGTGTGGTGTAATACACGAGCAGTGGTCGGTGGCCGGTGGTCAGTGGTCGGAGCCGCTTTTGGGTGATGGTGTGATTATTCCTTCGGGATCGTCACTCCGCGTCCGCATCCCCACTCTACACTCTGAACTCGCCACTCCGCACTCACTAGACCCCCTGTTTTTGTACCACGGCTGGTACAGCAATTATGACGTAACCCCTGCTATCACAGTAAGTTACTCACTTGTACCAC
>JBGTBC010000347.1:0-8651 GCA_041749555.1 Pyrinomonadaceae bacterium
AGGAGCGGGCGAAAAACGTGAGATGGGTACGCTCGAAAAGATCGAGTGTAAGGGCAAAGAGATGTTGTTTAGCTTCAAAACATCCGCGGGCATTGTAAAGCTGGCAGCTTCGCAGCCGCCAAGCATCAGGATGTTTGCCCCCGACCTCGCCGGAGTGCAATTTGGGTGTGGAATGAAACCTATAGAGTTCCCGTCCGTTTTTATTTACACTGACAAACCAAACGCAAAAGCAAAAACCGCCGGCGATATAGTTTCGATCGACTTTATGCCGAAGATCTTTTCGTTGGATTGAGCCCATGGAAGGGAACCCAGAGCAAGGACTCTGTAGCGGCGATCGAGATCGCCCAGGGACGGACGGGCGGGCATAGGTGATCATAACAAGAAACCACCCGCTCGAGCAGGTGGTTTCGTTCTGTCATTGTTTAGTGACCCGCTTTACGAGCTTAGTTAGATATTCAGGATATCGACGAGCTCCTGTACTGCGGCGGCGGATTTGTGCAACGCTGTGCGTTCGTCGTTTGTCAGGCTTATCTCGATGATCTGCTCGATGCCGTTCTTGCCGAGCTTTACCGGCACGCCGACAAAGAGGTTACTGATCCCATATTCTCCCTCGAGAAAGACCGCGCAAGGTAGGATCTTTTTCTTGTCCTTTAGGATCGCTTCGGCCATTTCAACCGCGCCGAGGCTCGGTGCGTAATAGGCTGACCCTGTCTTGAGCAGGCCGACGATCTCGGCTCCGCCGTTGGCTGTGCGGGTAAGGATAGCGTCGATAACGTCTTTGGATAGCAGCTCGGTGATCGGGATGCCCGCGCAGGTCGAGTAACGAGGAAGCGGTACCATCGTATCGCCGTGACCGCCGAGAACAAACGCAGTAACATTCTCGACCGAGCAATCAAGAGCCTCGGCCAGGAAGCATCGCATACGGGCACTGTCGAGCACGCCGGCCATCCCCATAACACGGTTTTTAGGGAAACCAGAACGCCGAAACGCGACCTGCGTCATAGCATCGAGCGGATTCGAGACGACGATGATAAATGAATTTGGCGAGTACTTTGCAACTTGTTCGGTTACCTGGCCGACGATGTCGGAATTGGTCTTGAGCAGGTCGTCGCGGCTCATACCCGGCTTGCGCGGCAAGCCGGCGGTGATGATGACAACATCGGAATCAGCCGTCTCCTCGTAACTATTTGCACCGACCAGCTTTACGTCAAATCCGTCGATCGGAGCGGCTTGTGCAAGGTCGAGCGATTTGCCCTGAGGCGTTCCCTCGACGATGTCTACGAGCACGACGTCAGCAAGCTCTTTGCTTGCGATCCAATGGGCCGCGGTCGCCCCCACATTTCCCGCTCCCACAACAGTAACTTTATGTCTTCCAGCCATTCTTAAACCTTCCTATTGGTATATTTGCGTGAAATAAACAGCTATTTTCGCACAATCACTCAAGAACGGCAAAAACAACCCCTTCAAGCAACTTTCTTCGCGAATGGACTGGATTGAAAGTTCGTTGACATAGTGGCATTTAGGCGTAGAATAACCGTAGCCGGAGGAATTGATCCATGAGGCTCACCATCCTACTCTTCACCGCTTTTGTTTTTTGTACCGTCCCGTATCTTGCCCAGCCCCGATGTGATCCGGATTGCCGGATCGCAGAGATCACAAAAGACATCGAGGCAAACCCAAGCGACGGAATGAACTACTATTTCCGCGCTAATGCCTATCAGGCAAAGGGCGATCCTGATCGCGTTATCGCCGACTGCACTAAGGGATTGCAGCTCGGGCCAGGTCCCCGAGCGTCAGTTCCTCGTGGGCATCTCGAGGACATGCTTTACGGTATTCGCGGAAAGGCTCATTTTCAGAAACGCAATTATAAGGCTGCGATCAGTGATTTCAGTTCGATTATCAAAAAGTACAACCAGGATTTTACAGGCAGCCGCTGGCATTGGGACCGAGCGATTTCACACCTTAACCTGGAGAATTACCCAGCAGCCATCAAGGATTTTGATCTTTTTGCTAAATTCGCCGACGGACGAAAGGAAACGCTTTCCTCTACCTTCTACCTTTATCGTGGTGAGGCATATTACTTTTCAGAGAAAAACGACGAAGCGATCAAGGACTTCACCCGGTCAATTTCTATCGAACCGAAAAATTCTGATGCCCTCTTTTATCGCGGTAATGCCTTTCGCGCGAAAAGAGACACAAATTCGGCCATTGTCGATTACAACGAGGCAATAAGGCTGAATCCGCAGGACGATGCGATTTATGACCACCGGGCGCTGGCATACTGGATAAGGAAGGAATACGATCTTGCAATTGCCGATCTCACGCAGGCGATAAGGCTCAATCCCGGTTTCGAGAGATATTACAGCCGTCGTGCGACTTTACACTCGTTAAAAAAAGACTATGACTCCGCAATCGCCGATCAAACACAGGTCATCCGGATCAAGCCAAGTGTTGCATCTTCGTACAGCAGCCGCGCGGCTTACTACGAGCAACGTAAGGACTATGATTCCGCGATATCTGACTATACCCAGGCTATAAAAATCACGCCTGAGGAAGCCTCATATTATTCATCTCGTGCGCGGCTGTTTGAAAAGCAAAAGGAATATATTCTGGCTGAAGCTGATCACGCAAACGTAATAAAGATCAATGCGAATAGTGGTTATCATTTCCGGGGCCACTTTTATGACCGTCTAAAACGTTATACTGATGCGCTTGCCGAATTTGAAAAGAGCTTTGAGTTGGACCCAAAACAGGCGATCCTGCTCTGGGATCGCGGTTATGTTTACATCAGTATGGGGAACTACGATCTGGCATTAGCGGAGTTTAATAAGGCATTGCGGATCGACCCGAAGAATTATCAATTTTATGTAGGTCGCGGTGATGTTTACCTCAAGAAAAAGGATCAGGCGGCGGCGCTTGCCGATTACGAAAAAGCTATAGAACTCGATTCCAAGGCTGCATCCCCTTACTTTAGCCGCGGAAATGCTTACCGCGAAAAAGGCGACAATGAGCTTGCGGCCTCTGATTATCAACGGGCTCTCGAAATAGACGAGGACTCCGTCCAAACTTATTACAATCGTGGACTTCTTTTTCTGAAAATGAACAAAAAGGCTGAGGCTATCGCTGATTTAAAGAAGGCGCTGGAAATCGATCCGGATCATGAAGATTCACGCGCAGAGTTGGATAGACTTATGAAGCCCGCTACCAAAATAGTTCCCTCAACTAAAGTCAAACCTAAACGTAAGTCATAGCCTAGTTTTCCAGCGACTCGTTATGAATGAAAAAGCCCGATGCGCTCTCCCCTTCGCACCAGGCTTTTTCGGTTATGGCCTTAGGATCTCGCCTTCGACCAAACTCTTTAATACTAAGAGGCAGCATGACCTCTTACCCAATTGAAAGGCAATGGCCGTGCCACACCGGGCTATTTCCCTTAAAAAAGGAAATGCCCGCGTTATGCAGGCATTCACGTCCGGTTAGCTTGACGGATCTTACCGTTTCCGTAAAGGTTTGCACCAAATCGGGCGTTATGGCACTAGCACTAGAAACATAGATCTGTTTAATGCAGTATCGGATGGCCCCCGCCGCGGCTGTGGTCTGCGGTTGCAGCGTACCGCCTTCGGTCATTATGGTAAAGGATCAAATGTTCGCCCTCGTACCTGACCACATCGGCGGCACGGTCGAGATCGCGTGTGTGCTCGGCGATGGCGAATGCGGCTGGCTCGTTTGAGATCACCATACCGGCTGCGTAGATATAACCGCCCTGGTCAAAAACCGATCCGGCGTACTGCGCCGCCCCGACCGCTATGTCCGGAGAATACTGGCCGTCGGCATTCGTCGTCCGGTCAGCGCGAGCTATATAAATCGTATAGTCACGGTAATTCAGGCGGTTGCGGTAGCCGTTTCGACGGGCTGCTGCAAAAAGGTCTGTCAGCCCGCGGTCGATAGCCTTTAGCATTAGCGGCGAAGGCCTGCTGACAGCCATTACCGCTGCTCCTTTTGGCGTACGGGCCGTGAACACGAATCTGTCACCGGTGATTCGCTGAGCCTGGGCCAATACACGTTGATTTTGTGCATATACGGAAGGCGCCGAAAACACTGCGGAGCCGGAGACAAGAAGCAAACATAAGATAATTCGATACATTGTAATAACCCCCAAGGTTATTAAGGGCAATTGCCGTACCATTGCGGAGCCGCTAGCCAGTTTTACAAGACCGGCCATCAACAAATTGGAATACGATGATCTCGAGATGTTATTGTTTGACGCCCTCGACTTGCCGATCACACGAATTCCATTGCAAAACCTTATAATCCTGTACGGGACCAGGCATTATGGCGTCAGTACCTAATGTGCGGTTTCCAAAACGGATGTGCGTTTGGGCAGGCGTATTACCTCGGTTCCATTGACACAGGATAGTTGATTCGCCAGTCGTGTGATGGTGTTGACGAGCGATCTCTGTCAGTAAACTATTCCTTTGATCTTATAATAAACAAAGATGGTACTGGGGACGGGAATCGAACCCGTACGCCCCTAAGGGCACAGGATTTTAAGTCCTGGGCGTCTACCAATTCCGCCACCCCAGCACGATCCTAGAGATTACCACTTCTAAAATGCAACTTCAAAGGATTTGGCAAATGGCCATCGAAACGGGCCGTTTGCGTCTTATTTAGGACCGGTCCCGCTATTTAATATACTTGTTAGTTCTATTCGTTCGACCTTATCTTACCTATTGCGGGCCGTATTCGTGTATATTTAGGGAAAGGACGTCTTTGTTCGGAAATAGTGATGGATCAAGCAGGTTGGATCTTGTGGTTAATTCTAGGCATTGCCCTGATGGTCGCCGAATTGTTTACTTTGGGATTTGTACTCTTTTGGTTCGGGCTCGGTGCGATCGCCGCCGCTATCGTGGGCTTTGTCGGGCTTGGGTTTGCATGGCAATTCATGGCCTTTGCCGTAGTTTCGATCATGCTCACAGCCATGTCGCGCACAATATTTGCAAGATTCTTGCCGAATGCCGAGGGTAGTTCGGTCAAGTCAAATGTCGATTCGCTGCCTGGACAGATCGGCACCGTCACAATTGCGAGCCGCGGAGCCCTGCGCGAATCCGCAGTGCGGGTTTATGGCTCAACGTGGACGGCATACCCGCTTGACGGTGAGTCTGATCTTGCTGAGGGTGAAAAGGTCGAGGTTGTGGAGGTGAGGGGATCGTCTATTTACGTAAGGCGGATAACCAATGAATTGCCTGCCTGGCGGCAGGCGGAATCTATGCCGGAACACGAATAAACGTCGGCGAGCTACACCAACCTATCAACGGCTCGGGATTCATCTTAAGTGATGAGCTGGCAGAAAAGTTTGAATTTCTGTTCTACTAGGAGGAAATATGAAGAAACTAGTGTCGTTCATTTTGGTGGCCTCAATTCAAATTCTTTTTGTTGGCAGCGTCATTGCTGAAACCAAAGAGGAAAAGAAAATAGCGAAAATTAAATCTGAAATAGCGAAGCTCGGTACGGGTCCGGACGCACGGATCGAGGTCAAACTAAAAAGCGGGGCTAAGGTAAAGGGACATGTCGCGGAGGCTAATCCGGAACATCTCGTAATAACAGAGGCCAAAACCGGTCAGAACGTGCTAGTTTCCTATCCGCAGATAAAGCAGGCGAAAGGTAATAATTTTAATACCCGAATCGCGATTGCGATTGGCGTTATTGCCTTTGTTATTTTCATTATTCTTGCGGGTGGAGCGTCCTAACTCTACTTAAACCCTTCCATTGAGCGTCCGCAGCTTCGGCTGCGGACACCTTAAGCCTTTTTGGATTCTATCCGAGCGACGGGATAACTGAGAAATTTGAATTTCTCTTCTACTAAAGGACAAATATGAAAAGAATAACAGTCATATCGCTCATTGTTTTCTTACAACTTTTCTCAGTTAATTTTGCTTTTGCTGAGACAAAAGAAGAGAAACAAATCACGAAAGTCAAAACGAACGTTCAGAAACTCGGCATAGGCCCAGATGCGAAGATAGAAGTGAAGCTAAAAAATGGCTCAAAGGTTAAGGGGTATGTATTAAACTCCGACGTTGAGCAATTTGTGGTAATGGACTCGAAAACAGGGGCCGCGCTTCCGATTCCGTACGAACAAGTCAGACAAGCCCAAGGCAGCAACCGAAAAACCGGAGTAATTGTCATTGTTTCCCTCATAGTTCTGGGTGCATTGCTTTTGTATTTCGGAGGAAAGTCGTAGTACTTGATACAGCGCACTCTTTTCCGTATCGGACAAAAAGGTGCCCGGCCTCCAATGGCGGGCACCTTTATATTAACTTTAAGAGATGAAGACTTCTATCGTTCATATTAGTCGTTTAAACACAGTCTTATTTGTGAGCAACATTTTTGCTGAAACTAAAGAATACAAACGAATATTGTGGATACCGCCGAGGTCGATGAATTCGAGCCCGTCTGTTTACGTTCGTCGGATAACAAATGAATTGCCTGCCTGGCGAGACGATGATATCTGAAACTAGAGTGTTTCAGCGGTATCTTCCTGATCAGCGGTTTCGTGGATCCCGCCCAGGTCGATCAATTCGAGCTTGACGCCTTCTTCATCGGACTCCTCGAGTTCGTCACCTGTGAATTTGGCTATAACTACAGTAATATTGTCTTCGCCCCCGTTCTCGTTAGCCAGCTTTATCAACTCCGCACAGCTGTTTTGAAGCTGATCGAAATTCGCCAGAACGATATCCTGTATCTCGCCTGCATTGACCTTGTTAGAAAGCCCATCGGTACATAGGACGAAAACATCGTCTTTATAAGGGGCGACACGTGCAGAAACCGGATAGATCTCGTTTTGAGCACCGAGGGCCTGCAGGATGACATTCTTTAGGGTGTGTTTTTCGGCCTCTTCAGCCGAAATTTGCTGGGCGTCGATCAATTGCTGTACGAGCGACTGGTCTTTGGTTATCTGATAAATATTGCCGCCCCGCACGAGATAAGCCCGACTGTCGCCGACCTGTATAACGTCAGTAGCTTCCGGCGTTACGCCTATAGCCGTGAACGTCGCCCCCATACCTTGAAATTGAGGATCGCTCCGTCCCTGTTGGTGGATAAGATGGTTTGCGAATACTGTGGCTTCGTAAAGCTTATTAATGAGGTAGTGTTCCTGCTCGTCAGGCGTCAGGGTCTTATCCGTGTCCTCGTCGAGCATCTTTTCGCTAACTGTTTCAACAGCCATGGTGCTTGCGACCTCGCCGGCCATAGCTCCTCCCATGCCGTCAGATACAGCCATAATGACGCCATTTCCATCGACCTCAAAGCTCTGGCTCTCAATGACGAATTCACCGTCTTCCTGCGAGCCGGTCCACGCCTTTGCACCGGCGATGTCCAGTAGCAGGTAATTATCTTCGTTGCCTTTTCGGATCCGTCCGATATGTGAGGCAGCATGTATCTCAACAGTGAACATATTCAATCTAGTCTACAAAGTTTAGCGTTTTGAATTAATTTTTCAACTCTAAACTTCAATAAGGGCTAACTCAAAGCCTGATCAAGATCTTCGAGGATGTCTTCAACGTCTTCGATACCAACGGAAATTCGGACAAGCCCGTCCGTGATGCCAAGCCGGGACCGCGTTTCGTCCGGAACAGAAGCGTGAGTCATCGATGCCGGATGCGAGATCAAGGTTTCGACGCCGCCCAGACTTTCGCCAAGCGTACAGAGTTTCACGGCTTCTAAGGCTTTTCGCGCGTTGTCGAGCGAACCGGTTTCAAATGATACCATTCCACCGAATCCGGTTTGCTGCCTTTTTGCCAACTCGTGCTGCGGATGCGAAGCGAGACCCGGATAATATACTTTTTCGACACTCGGATGTTCGGCCAAAAAATTTGCGACGATACGTCCATTCTTATCGTGCGCTTCCATCCGTACTGCAAGGGTCTTAGTGCCGCGGAGCACGAGGAATGAATCGAAAGGAGAAAGGATCGCACCAATGCTGTTCTGCACAAATCCGATCCATTCGGCATCCGCTTCATCGTTCAATGCAACGAAACCGCCAACGCTATCGGAGTGACCGTTGAGATACTTTGTGGTCGAGTGAACAACAATGTCGACACCATGATCGATCGGACGTTGGAAATAGGGCGACATAAATGTGTTGTCGCAGATGACCTTTGCCCCGTTTGCATGTGCGAGATCAGAAACGGCCTTAAGGTCAGTAACAGTCATTACCGGATTTGTTGGGGTTTCGACAAAGACCAATTTGGTGTTGGGACGAAACGCACTCTCGAGATTGGCGATATCCGACGTGTCGGCAAGGTCAAATTCAATACCGTAATCCGAAAGTATCCGATCAAATAGCCGGAAGGTCCCGCCGTAAGTGTTGTCACCCAGGATCACGTGATCGCCGGCCTTCACCAACTTCAGGCTTGCATCTATCGCCGACATGCCTGAAGCGAACGCGAATCCAAATCTGGCATTCTCAAGCGCGGCAATATTTGTTTCAAGGGCGGAGCGCGTCGGATTTTGTGTTCGAGCGTATTCAAATCCCTTATGCCGCCCAAGCCCTTCCTGTGCGTAGGTCGATGTCTGGTAGATCGGAACGCTCACAGCACCGGTCGCAAGATCAGGTTCATTGCCGGCGTGAATCGCAATTGTCGAGAAACCCATAATGT
>JBGTBC010000348.1:0-4376 GCA_041749555.1 Pyrinomonadaceae bacterium
AATGTCTTCTTTCAGGAAAAACCATTTGTGCTCGAAGATTTTGAATCCGTGGAGTATAAAGGCACCGCGACGGTCGTTCACTATCTCAGTTCGGAGACTGCGATCAAGAACCTCAATAAGTTTCGGACTGCCCGGGAGAAAAAGAACGCTCCCGACAAGAAAGAGGATAAGGCCGCGCAACTCGAATGGGAGCTAACGGTTAACGAACTGCTCGATGACCTTGAAAAATGGGTTCCAACTGCGGATGAACCGGAAGTCGATGTATTTGCACAAAAATGCGTCAGTTATCGTTCATTAACTAGGGAAGTGCCGGATGGACCTCTGCGGGCGACGGTGATTCGAGCTTTTCTGCGATATCTTGCGAATTCGCCGATGCAGAAAAATAGTTTTATAGAATGGCTTTATCATGCAAAATGGTTCGTGGAGGAATACCCGGTATTGTTCAAAGAGGTAGCCCGCGACTTTCCAAATGCCAATTTTGAAGTCTTGATCTCCACCGCGAATGCCTTGGGCAGAATGGCGGAATCAAAGCCAAGTTGAGGTGCGTAGCCAGGACGCACCCAAGCACGATGACGAAACGAATCAAATATCAAAATATCCTCTCTCTCGCTTGACACATTTTACCCAAAATCATAATATCTAAAGTTTCGGACTTTACGGTCTGGTTAGTCCTTAGGCCACGGGGTGCTTGGGGCGCGGGTTTTTGAGAATCGAAGGAAGTAATTGTTGCGTAAAATCGGTCATCACCGTCCGTGGGCGAATCAGAACATTTCTTATATGCCACGCTACAGCAAAACCTCGATTCTCTTGGTGTAGAACAGTTTAATTAATTCATTCAGCGAGAGCTGCTTGAGCTAACTGCCGGATCTGATCCGAGCAAGAGTCAGGTAAGACGTTAGTTTTGCCATTTAAATGGAACGCCAGCATCTTGCTGGCAGCGATGGGCCGGCTGGATGCCGGCGATCCGAAAAGATTATGCCGACTATTAATCAGCTAGTTCGCAAGGGACGCCAGAGGGTCAAGTATAAGACCGCGAGTCCGGCTTTGCAGGCCAATCCGCAGAAGCGCGGTGTTTGCACTCGTGTTTACACCTCTACGCCTAAGAAGCCTAATTCGGCTCTTCGTAAGGTTGCACGTGTTCGCCTGACCAACCAGATCGAGGTCACGACCTATATTCCGGGTATCGGCCATAACCTGCAGGAGCACTCGATCGTGCTTATCCGCGGCGGCCGTGTAAAGGACCTTCCGGGTGTGCGTTATCACGTTATACGCGGAACGCTCGATGCTTCGGGAGTTGCTAACCGCAACCAGTCGCGTTCGAAGTATGGTGCGAAACGGCCGAAGGGAGCGAAGTAGGTTTTGAGTCCCTGCTTTAGCAGGCAAAAGATAAAGCATGAGGCCGCCTAAAGGCGGTACTCAAAACGAGAAGCTATGCCAAGAAGAAGAGTTGCAGGAAAAAGAGAAGTTTTACCGGATCCGATCTATAACAGCATCGCCGTCACCAAGTTTATCAACGGCCTGATGTGGCAGGGTAAAAAGAGCGTTGCCGAGCAGATCTTTTACGGTGCGATGACGAAATTGGGCGAAAAGTCGGGTGAAGAGCCGCTCAAGATGTTCAAGAAGGCTCTTGATTCGGTAGCTCCGACGCTTGAGGTTAAATCACGCCGTATCGGCGGTGCGACCTACCAAGTACCGCTCGAGGTCAGCCGCGATCGCCGCAATACGCTGGCGATTCGCTGGATCGTGACGAACGCCCGCAACCGGAGCGAAAAGACGATGGAAGACCGCCTGCTCGGCGAACTTCTGGATTCGGCACAGGGCCGCGGCGGGGCGATGAAGAAAAAGGACGACGTCCACCGCATGGCCGAAGCGAACAAGGCGTTCGCACATTATAGATTTTAGAGATTGGCAATTGTTAATTGACCATTTGTTAATTGGAAGAGCATTTTCTGACCAATTAACAATGAACCAATTAACAATGAACAATTAACAATGGCACAGATCAGCTTAGACAAATTTAGAAACATCGGCATTATGGCCCATATCGACGCGGGTAAGACCACGGCGACTGAGCGCATTTTGTTCTACACGGGTGTTTCGCATAAGATCGGCGAAGTTCACGAAGGAACGGCGACGATGGACTGGATGGAGCAGGAGCAGGAACGCGGTATTACAATTACCTCGGCTGCCACGACCTGTTTTTGGACGCGTAATAACGTCGAGCACCGCATTAATATTATTGACACACCGGGACACGTTGACTTCACGATGGAAGTTGAGCGGTCCCTTCGAGTTTTAGACGGTGCGGTTTGTGTGTTTGACGGTGTTGCCGGTGTTGAGCCGCAGTCGGAGACAGTTTGGCGACAGGCTGATAAGTACGGTGTTCCGCGTATTTGCTTTATTAATAAGCTTGACCGTTCGGGTGCCTCGTTCGATCGCAGTTTCCAGTCGATCCTCGATCGCCTCGGTGCTAATGCAGTTGCGATGCAGGTTCCCATCGGCCTCGAAGAGCATTTCAAGGGCGTTGTTGATCTTATTACAATGAAAGCCTTTGTCTGGACCGACGAAGCCAAGGGCGCGAATTACGACATCGTTGACATTCCCGCTGACCTCCTTGAAGAATCAAAAGCTCAACGCGAAAAGCTGGTCGAGGCAGTATCGGCAATCGACGACGATCTGATGATGAAATATCTCGAAGGCGAGGAAGTTTCTGAAGACGAGATACGCAAGGCTCTTCGTGCCGGAACGCTTGCGATGAAGATCGTGCCGGTATTCACCGGGTCGGCATTTAAGAATAAGGGAGTTCAGACGCTGCTTGATGCCGTTGTCGATTTCCTTCCCAGCCCGCTCGATATTCCTGCAATTGAGGGCGAAAATCCGAAAACAGGTGAGATCGAAAGCCGTCCGCCGGATTCGAAAGCTCCGTTCTCGGGCCTCGTTTTCAAACTTATGGCCGACAAGCACCTCGGACAGCTCGCGTTTGTACGTATCTATTCAGGGACGGTTACTTCGGGTTCGTATGTGACGAACACGATCAAAGATTCAAAAGAACGTGTCGGACGCCTGATGCTCATGCACGCGAACAAGCGTGAAGACGTCGAATCGGCATCGGCAGGCGAGATCGTCGCGATCGGCGGTATGAAAAATACCACGACGGGCGATACCGTCTCGGACGAGTCAAAGCCTATCATTCTTGAGTCGATGGACTTCCCGGAACCGGTCGTGCGTGTCGCGGTCGAGCCGAAAACCCGTCAGGACCAGGACAAAATGGGCATCGCACTCAACCGCCTCGCTCAGGAAGATCCGTCATTCCAGGTCTCAACCGACCACGAAACGGGCCAAACGATCATCGCCGGAATGGGCGAACTTCACCTTGAGATCATCGTTGATCGAATGAAGCGCGAATTCGGCGTCGAGGCAAATGTTGGAAAACCGCAGGTTGCTTATCGCGAAACGATCACCGCAGCAGCCGCTGGAAAAGAGATCTACAAGAAACAGTCGGGCGGCCGTGGTAAATTCGGCCACGTCGAACTTGAGATCGAGCCGGCTCCGGGCGAAGGTTTTGTCTTTGAGGACAAGATCACCGGTGGTTCGATACCGCGTCAGTTCATTAAGCCGACGATGGAAGGCATCAGAGATGCGATGGGCCGTGGTTATCTGGCGGGTTATGAACTCGTTGATATCAAGGTGCGTCTTCTTTTTGGTTCGTATCACGAAGTCGATTCGGACGAAATTTCATTTAAGCTGGCCGGTTCCTTTGCGTTTCAGGATGCGGTCAAAAAAGCAAAGCCGGTGCTCCTCGAACCCATTATGCGTATCGAGGTCGTGACCCCCGAGGAATATATGGGAGCGGTCAACGGTGACCTTAACCGCCGCCGCGGCCAGATCGACAAGATGGAGCCGCGTCCGGGCAATGTTTCGGTCGTGACGGCATTTGTTCCTCTTTCGGAAATGTTTGGCTACACGACAGATCTAAGAAGCTCGACGCAGGGACGTGCTACGTCGAGTATGCATTTTGAGCGATATGCCGAGGCTCCGCGTAATGTTGCGGAAGAGGTGATCGCAAAGATCAAGGGAACGGGAGTTAGTACTTAGGTTTTGAGTACCGCCTTTAGGCGGCTCAACGCTACAAAGAGTCCGCCCAGAGGCGGAACTCAAAACTATTTTCAGGAGAAGCTATGAGCAAAGAGAAATTCGACCGGAGTAAGCCGCACGTGAACATAGGTACTATTGGGCACGTGGATCACGGGAAGACGACATTGACGGCAGCGATCACGAAGGTTATGTCAAAGCATAATCCGAAGATGGCATTTCGATCTTTCGATTCGATCGATAACGCACCTGAGGAAAGGGCACGCGGTATCACGATTGCGACG
>JBGTBC010000349.1:0-5397 GCA_041749555.1 Pyrinomonadaceae bacterium
CACAACGCGAGCCCCCGGAGCCTGATTCTGCTGGACGAGATCGGCCGAGGGACCTCGACATTCGACGGTCTATCGATTGCGTGGGCGGTTGCCGAATATCTCCATAATTCGCCCGAACATTCCGCCAAAACGCTGTTTGCGACCCATTACCACGAGCTGACAGAGCTTGCAGAGAATCTTCCCGGAGCAAAGAATTACCAAATGACAGCCGCGGAGCGAGATGGAAATGTCGTCTTTTTGCACAAGCTGCAAGCCGGAAAAGCATCGAAGTCCTACGGTATTGCCGTCGCGAAACTCGCCGGCTTGCCGCAGCCGGTGATCGAGCGAGCCAAAGACGTGCTTGAAAAGCTGGAAAAGTACGAGCTGGCGGTTTTTTCTGAGGAGCGGCAAGTCGGCCTTGCAAAGGCCGCAGGCGGGCGTGTTGCAGCTCAGTTTTCCCTTTTTGCCGTCACCAATGAATCCGCGATCGATACCATTCGAAACCTCGACGTCGATTCCCTGTCAAATGAGGATGCGCTCCATATTTTGCAGGATATTAAGCGAAAGATCGTTTGATTAGCCTATGACAAACAGAAGAGAGTTTTTAAAGGCAGCGGCAGCCGCGGCATTGCCATTCGCGGCATCCAGTACGAGCTCTGCTCAAGCAAAGTCTCCGCGGTATACTCGACCCGTAGTTGTTTCAACCTGGGACAGCGGAATCCGGGCGAATGCGGCTGCGTGGAAGATACTCTCGCAGAAAGGAAAGGCAATCGACGCGGTTGAAGCTGCAGCACGTTCCGCGGAAGAAGAATCAAGCTGCTGCGTAGGTCTCGATGCTTATCCGGACCGTGATGGATATGTCACCCTCGATGCCTCGATCATGGACCAGAAATCTAACTGCGGAAGTGTAGTTTACATGCAGCACATCAAGCATCCGATCTCCGTAGCTCGCCGCTTGATGGAGACATCGAAACATGTCGTGCTGGCGGGAGCCGGCGCCACTCAATTTGCCGTCGACAATGGCTTCGAACGGATGCCCGCCAAGCTTTCGAAGGACGCCGAAAAGGCGTGGAAGGAATGGCTGAAAAAGTCGGAATATAAACCCGTCATTAATATAGAGAACCAAAAACCGTTGAGCCGCAACCGTGGATCCACACCGGCCTTTTTTGAAAATGGCGATCCCAATCACGACACGATGGGCACGATCGCCTTAGATTTTAAGGGCGATTTGTCAGGAGCGTGCACGACGAGCGGGATGGCGTTCAAGATGCATGGCCGTGTGGGAGATTCTCCGATCATCGGTGCCGGACTATTCGTCGATAACAAGGTCGGTGCCGCTACCAGCTCAGGAGTAGGCGAGGAAGTGATACGAATTTGCGGCACGCATCTCATCATCGAATTGATGCGTTTTGGTTATTCACCGACAAAGGCTTGTGCTGAGGCCGTCAAACGAGTCGTTGATCGCGATCCAAAGGCAGCTCGCGAAATACAGGTCGGCTTTGTGGCGTTAGCCAGAAACGGTGAAGTTGGCGCCTTTGCGGTCCAGAAAGGTTTTACATACTCTGTCACAAATTCGTTGGCGAATGAGACAATTGCTGCGGCAAGTCATTTTAATTAAGCCTACCAGTTCCCAAGGATGTATGTCATCCCGGTTCTTGCTCAGAGAACCTCGCCGTTTTCATAATCTCCTTGTGCCTGATAGACTCATTTCTTAGTCGCCCGCCTGCTTTAGAATGATCGACGAAATTCAATCACTCACAATAGAAAGAAGAATCGGCCAGCTCTTCGTAATCGGGATTCCGGGGCCGGAGATTGACGCTGAAACGAAGGAGCTGCTCGATGAGATCAGTCCTGGAGGCGTTTGCCTTTTTGCCAGGAACATTCGTGAGTCGTCTCAGACACGAGAACTGACAGATCAGCTTCGCAAATTACTGCACTCACCGATCATTGCTGTCGACCAGGAAGGCGGCCTCGTCGACCGTCTCAGGAGAATTCTTACGCCCATGCCGGCGGCCGACAGGATATTAACGGCTGACGACGCAAAACGCCTCGCGGACATCGTTTCAGAAGCCCTCCTTTCTCTTGGAATAAATATGGATTTCGCGCCGGTGGTCGATGTCGTCGACCGAGGCAGAGCAGGCTTTTCCAACGGGATTACATCGAGAACATTCGGGGCTTCAAAAGAGGCGACGGCAGATTTAGCGAGTGAATTTCTGTCTGAGCTTCAAGCAAATGGAATACTCGGATGTTTAAAGCATTTCCCAGGTCTCGGAGCCTCAGAGGTTGATTCACATGAGGAACTGCCGGCGGTTAACATTTCTGAGGAAGAGCTCAGATTGGTAGATCTATTCCCTTATCGCCAACTCATCGCGTCCGGGGATGTTCATGCGATAATGGTTGCTCACGCGGCGTTTCCCGAGGTCGCCTTGCAGGAACTTGATCAAAATGGCAGACTTTTACCGTCCTCTTTGAGTTACAACATCGTAACAAATCTCCTTCGCGACGAGCTTCAGTTTGACGACCTGGTAATCACAGACGATCTGGAAATGGGTGCAATCGTTAAAAACTATGGCGTGGGCGACGCTTGTAAGAGGGCTATTAATGCGGGTGTGGATATGCTTGCGATATGCGCGTCACCCACCGCGATTCTGAAGGGGTATTTTTCTGTACTTGCAGCGGCTAAGGAAGGAGAAATTGAAATCGACCGCATCGACAGATCGTTGAACCGAATTGCGAAACTAAAAAGGAATCTAACCGAACCTCACCCTTTCGACAGCTCCAGATTCAAGAGTCTCTCTACTGGGATCGCCGAATTCACGGAGCTATTGAACCGCACATAGGAGGAATGACAAATTGCGAAAATTAGCACTTTTCATATTTATACTCTCACTCATTGTTTTAGGATCGACGTGTCGACAGCGGGACGCTGCCTTTGTAACGGTTGCACTATCTGAAAAATTCTCAGCTTTTGACACACTCACATCGACGTCATCAGATGTTGCGGCGGAGCGCGTTCGGAATTTGATGTTCAATTCGCTTGTGAAGAAAGATGAAAACTTCGATTACGTCGGTGAACTGGCAAAGGAGATCCGATCGTCAGACGATGGGTTGACGATCACTTTTGTGTTACAGGACGGGGTAAAATTTCATAACGGAACGGAATTTACCTCGGCTGACGTAAAGTATACGTTTGAGGAGCTATTGAAGAGCAGCGGATTTAAGTCCGGTGCGTTTTTCGACACGGTTCCTGATGGAGATGCTCCAGCGGCTCCGACATCCGCTCAGGCAGCGGGCGATAATTCTAATGCCGCTGCCAAACCAACGCCCGAACAAAAGACAAAACGAGTTGCGCATATCACATCACTTGAGACACCTGATCCCAAGACTGTCGTATTTAAAGTTGCCCGCCCCGCTTTGAGGAATCAGCTCCTTTCGAATCTGGTTGCGATCCCCATTATCCCGGTAGGGACCGCCGCTCAGCAAAAAGACCAACCAGTTGGTTCAGGTCCATTCAAATTCGCTGCATTTGACGGTTCGCAGAACATAGTCGAACTGGCGGCGAACGAAGAATATTGGGACGGAGCCCCTAAGATAAAAAAGCTAAGGGTAAAAACGGTCACTGACGCCAATTCCCTTCAGGCAGAACTACAAACAGGCGGTGTCGATCTTGCTCCGCTGCCATCGAACCTTCCGCCGGACACATTAAAAGCGATGGGCTCAAATTTACTGCTTAATGTAGATAAATTTGACGGTTCGAATATTCAATATCTGGTTTTTAATACGCAATCGCCTCCGTTGAATAACGTGAAGATCCGTCAAGCCATCGGATACGCGATCGACCGCGAAAAGATCGTTTCAGACCTGCTTTTCGATCAGGCGAAGGTTGCCCACTCAATACTTCCTCCACAATCTTGGGCATATTCGCCGGGCACACAATATACTTATGACCCAGCGAAGGCTAAACAGCTTCTTGCGGAGGCAGGATACAAAAATGAGCCGGTCATTTTTAAGTATGGCTCGGGCAGCGCGGCGGTAAATCAGTATTCTCAGGTGATCCAAAGTGCTCTCAGTGATATCGGCTTGAATGTTCAGATCGAAACCCTCGAGGTAAACACGATCCGCCAACAACTCGCCCAGGGGCAGTTTCAGATGTATACGGGGATTTGGGTGGGTGGCAATCAGGACCCCATCTTTTTACGAGACCTATTCAGCTCTACAAAGATCCCGGGGGGACCCGTTTCTTGCTGCAACCGCAGCCGTTACATTAATGCCGAGGTGGATAAGAACGTCGAGGAAGCCATCAACGCCCTTGACCGTGGTTTGGCGAAGGACCTTTACATGCGGACTTGGGCGTCGATCAGCAATGAACTTCCCCTTTTGCCGCTCTGGTATCCTGCAAACATGGTGGTATCGAACAAACGGATCGGAAACATAAAGGTCAGCCCCAGCGGAGATTGGGGGTTTATCAAAAATATAACGGTTAACTAACAGCCCTATATGTAATGGACAATGAACAAAAGGAAATACTAGATACGGCTGCTCGGTGGTCAAATGCATTGATTGCAAATGATGCGGAGGTGATCGGCAGTTGTATGAGCGAGGACTGGGTCATCGTCGGCCGTGACGGTATCATCTCTAAACACAATTTTCTGCCTCATGGCGCGAGTGGGGACCTTTCACACGAGGCAATGGGTCTTATCAGTGAACCGCCGATCGAAATATGTAGCAACATGGCCGTTCTTACGGGCCGTGTAACCAACGATGGCCATTTCAAAGGGTTAGCGTTGTCGGCCGACGAATAAACCACCGACGTTTTTAGAAGAGAGGGCGAAAAGTGGCTTTGTAAACTTAGCCATATAACACCGGCGGTCAACCGACGATAACTTGACAATCTCGGGTCAGAGGGTAAAATTATCATTTGCCACGCGGGAGTAGCTCAGTGGTAGAGCGCGACCTTGCCAAGGTCGAAGTCGCGAGTTCAAATCTCGTCTCCCGCTCCAGTTCTCGCAGGTGGGCAGTTTTTAGTTGGCTGTTGGCGGTTGAGTAGATCGACCCTCTGAACACAGCCGGCCAACTGCCTTCTTTTCTTTTAGGCGGCGTAGCCAAGTGGTAAGGCAGAGGTCTGCAAATTCTGCAAACGCACCTTTCACATATTTTTACCTAGTCCCATCCACTGATATTTATTGACTTTCCCGATGGTTGTGTCAAACAGGTAACAGCCGGAACTACGCAGTACTCCCCAAAGATTCCCCCAAAGTGAAAACCTTGCCTGTTTCGATACTTCTGCGCGATGATTTACGAACCCGAGCATTGGAGTTTGAGAATGACAACATCCTAAATGAAGGACGATGCGAGTTAGTTGAAGGATATAAAATTGAAAGAGTTCCTGTTGTAAAGGAAATTACAAGCGAACTCATA
>JBGTBC010000350.1:0-2151 GCA_041749555.1 Pyrinomonadaceae bacterium
TCGCCGGTAAAGAATGCCTCGCCGCCTGTTTCTTCGCAGAGTTGGGTCAGGAATCTGTCTCCCTTATCCTTGACGGTGCCGGCTTCTACGCCTGGCACGGAGCCGAGAAATCCGGCCTTTGTCGAAATTCCGAATATCGTCGTTTCGGTCCTTTGGGCGATATCTATCGCGTCTCGCAGTTCGGCCCGGCTGAAAGTATCATCACCGTCTGTGATGACCACGATGACACGGCGGCCCGGTACATTTCGCAGCTTCTCGTCCGTAAATTGCCACACCGCATCGTACAGCGCAGTTTGTGAGCCGGGTTTTTTGATCTTCTCGACTGCACGGTCGAGCAGGTCGTGTTTGTCAGTGAAATCCTGCCTGAGCAATACCTCGTGATCAAAGGTCATAAAGGCAGCTTTGTCTTTTCTCAAACGAAGGACCGTATATAGAAAATTCCTTGCCGCTTCTTTCGAAAAACTGAGCTTACCGGCAGCTGACGAGGATGTGTCCATCAAAACGCCGACAAACACAGGCGGATTTGTCTTTTCGTCTGAAAAGAACGTTACTTCCTGCTGCACTCCGTCCTCAAACACAAGAAAATCATTTCGCGACAGGCCCGATATCAGTTCTCTCTTCTGGGTGACGGTGACGGGTAGGCGGACCTCGAAGACCTTTGTTGGCCCAGTATCCTCCTGAGGTGGTGTCGGCGACGGCGTCTGGGCGGACAACGTCATTGCCAGAGCGGCACACACGAATAACGACTGTAGTAAAATAAAACGAACGGATCTGATCATAGAAATTGATGAAAGCCTGCCAAGTTGTCCAATGTTTTCGATGCCCCGGGACCCGCGAATGTTGCCCCGTCTGTAAGTGCCAGAGTATATCAAAAATCCATTTTGATGGCATCGCGGGGGTCGGTTTGGGTGGAATTCGAGACAGCTTTGCCGTCACCATCTTTCCGCACATGAAGATCATTTAAGCCGCGTTATGAACCCCAACATCTTTAGAGAATATGATATCCGCGGTACTGTTGACGCCGATCTCACCGAGGAAACGGTAACAACACTTGCCCGTGCGATCGGTACGTTTTTCCGCTCGAGCGACGCGCGTCGGATCGCCATCGGATACGATGCCAGGGGCAGTTCGCCCGGATTTGCCGATCTGCTCGCCGCCGGCCTTAACGCCTCGGGATGCGATGTCGTCCTGATCGGCAAGGTCACTACGCCGGTCCTGTATCACACGGTTTTTACCCAAGGGGTCGATGGCGGCGTGATGATCACCGGCTCGCACAATCCGCCCGATCACAATGGATTTAAGATCTGCCTCGGTAAACACACGCTGTTTGGTTCGCAGATCCGTGAAATAAGAGAGATAGCGGCAGCCGAAGATTTCCAGACAGGAACCGGAACGGTCGTGACCCTCGACGTACTCGACGAATATTGTATCGACATTGCAACGAGGATCGAGCTTGGGGACCGCGGCAGACGGCTCAGAGCCGTCATCGACGCCGGCAACGGCATGGGCGGCGTCACTGCCGTCCCCGTTTACCGCAGCCTCGGCGTCGAACTGGTCGAGCTTTTTACCGAACCCGACTCGACCTTCCCAAACCACCATGCCGACCCAACGGTCGAGGAAAATCTGCAAGACTTGATCGCTGCGGTTCGCGAAACCAGGGCCGATGTCGGCATTGCATTCGACGGCGATGCCGACCGTATCGGCGTTGTCGACGAGACCGGCCGAATCATCTGGGGTGACGAACTGATGATCCTTTTCTCACGCGAGATCCTCGCCCGTCGGCCCGGCTCGACGATCATCGCGGAGGTAAAATGCTCGCAAACGCTCTTTGACGACATCGAAAAACACGGCGGCCACGCCATTATGTGGAAGGCCGGCCACTCGATCATCAAAGCTAAAATGAAGGAGACCGGAGCGGTGCTGGCAGGCGAGATGAGCGGCCATATCTTCTTCGAAGATCGCTACTATGGCTTTGACGACGCCTGTTACGCCGGTGCTCGACTGCTCGAAATACTCTCAAACACCGACAAACTGCTCTCGGCACTGCTAGCCGATCTCCCCAAAACCTTTTCCACCGCCGAGATCCGTTTCGCATGCCCCGACGAGACCAAATTCGACGTCGCCGCACGGATCGCCGAGCATTTCCTGGCC
>JBGTBC010000351.1:0-22886 GCA_041749555.1 Pyrinomonadaceae bacterium
TCGGGGCTGTGTTGAGATGAAGGCCCCATATGCTTTCAACTTGCCGTCGAATAAGGAGGATCACAAGTTCGAAACTCTAACAAAAAAGATAAAAGAAAAGGAGGACAATGTTGAAAAGTCGACATCGGCTCAGGAAGCGCCGGAAATAAGTGCGATCCGACAAGAGATCGCTTCCAGATATTCCTCTCGTTATCAGTGGACGTTCTTGACCGCCGTCTTTGTTCTGTTGTGCATCACCTCAGTGGGGCTTGCTATCCGCATATTTATCGATTCTGCGGTTCCAACGAGCCGTTGGCTCGTTGCGACTTCGGTAATCGCCGTGGCATTCGGTCTGATCGTCTGGTTCCAGCCAGACCTTTACATGAAGATTCTCAGTGAATTGTATCAAAATACGATCTTCGCAGGTCAAGATCTTCCGGTGCCCCTGCTCAGACTCTCGAATGCTCTTGGATTTGCGGCTACAATCTTTTTGGTGTCCGCAGTATCGGCAATTGCAGAATCCGTGGAGGAGAAAGAACCAGAAAGGGAAGCGGCTGTCGAGGATCTTCGGCAAAATCAGATCAAGGCAGTCGAATCAGACGAAGATACTGCACAAAAAGCAACCGCGGCATCTGTAGAGCTGGCCGAGAAGTACGAAATACAGCAGACTAATCTTACATGGGTGCTCTATATAGGCGGGGCGATACTATTCGTGGCCATTCTGCAGCTTGACACGATGGCATCCTGGCATATCGCGTTTCTGGCGCCCGATGTTGGCTCGGCGGCAACACCCGTATACAAGACCTTTTTTAATAGCTCCCTGACATTTCAAGCCGGAATATACGCGATTATGCTTGCCTTTCTTTATTTGCCCGTCGCGCACGCGATTAAGGAAAAAGCTTCGGCGATAAAAAAGATAGGCGTCCTCCCGGAGGGTGACCTCGAAAGCAAAGGACTTGGCACTTCCTTTTGGGATTACTTTCCGAAATTGCTAATGATATTAAGCCCTTTATTGGCTGGCCCAGCCGCAAAACTAAGTGAATACTTGATAAAGACGAATCCTGGATAGTTCATCCGGTCGGGACCATTCGAAGCTGGGGTGGTTGTCGGCGGCCTCGGTGAGTTCGCTGACGCTGTCATAAAAATGAGCAATTGGCTCGTTTTTGTCGAACCGCTCCAGTCCGTTTACGGCGGGGCACGGCCTGATTCTCGTGTGGGCAGGTGATCGACGGTTGTGCCGATGTTGCCGGCTAGGCCGCGGTATTCGTAGCGGGTGTATTTGCCGTTGGGCTTGCCGCAGTAGGTTTGGGCGAGGTACCAGACCAGGCGGCGGCCGTTTGAGTCTCGTTTCTCGATCCAGATCTCGCGGCCGTTATTATCGAGGCTGTGCTCGAGCCGGGGGTCCGGGGCGTCTTCGTCTTCCGGTTCGGGCCCGAACGCTGTTTCACCGTAAAGTTCTAACTCACGTTCCTCCTCGGCCGAAGGCCCTTCCGCTGCCTCGTCATCCTCGATGTAACCACCCTGCAGATATCTGTCGATATCAAATTCTTCTGCTTCATCCTCTGGATCGCTGTCGCGATCGAATTCTTCTGCGCCGTTTTCCTGCTCATCATAGATCTCATAGTCCGTATCCGGCGGCGGCTCTTCGACGTGCTGAAACACCGGCTGGGGATCCTCCGGGCACATCACTGCGTATTTCTGAACGGTCGTTTTCGACATATAGAGGGCCTTTGCGATCGACCGTACGGGCAAGCCCAGACGCTTTAATTCGGCAATGCGGTCGATCAGCTGCCACTCGCGCCGGTCGCCGTCCGAGAGCCGCAGTGCACCCTCGCGTGCAAACCCCCGAAACTCGAAATACGTAAAATTGGCTCGCTTCCTGATGCGGAACCAAGGAACATGGGCTGCCCCGAAGACGTGTGCCCCCGCACCCGGCCGCAGATGCTTGATATACCGCTCTGACGCTGCCGCACCGACCCGCCCCACTGCAAAAACATTGTCGGCTAATGCCGATATCACCTCGGCAAACGGCAGATCGCGTGCCTCTATCCCGCGGCGAAGAGTTGCCGGCCGGGAATGCACCAGCAGCAGTATAGAGATGCCGTCGCGACGGCACAGCCGCCTTAGCTCGCGCATCAGCCGTGCCGTCTCGTTTGACGAATGCCCCGTCATGAGGTGGGCCAGGTTATCGATGATCAGCACCTTCGCTCCCGTCGCCTCGATAACCGCCTCGATGTCGGCAATACTCGGCTCGAACACGTCGGTAATCCTTGCATGGACGAAATTGTCAGAGAATTTATACGGCTTAAAGCCAAGGTGAACGTGCCGGTACCGGCTGCAGAATTGCTCCCGGGATGATTCCAGGTCGAGGTATACGACCTTCTGCCGCCGCGGCTTCGCATCCATCGGCTTGAGTGGGGCCCCGCGTGCGATGCTGTCAGCGATCTGCGCGGCCAGCACGCTTTTCCCGCATCCTGCCTCCGCGAACATCACCGCCAGCTCCCCCGTAAGCCACATATCCCCAAACAGCGGCCGCGCCGGCTTCACCGCCCTCGCCAACAGCTCATTTACCGTACTGATCTCAAATACCTGTCGAGTCTCGCCTATCTGCCCTTTTATCTCGTCCATTTGAAAACCGTTGACTTCTGCCAACAGTTGTATACAATACTACAGACGTTGCGTATATTGCAAGATATTTCTTACATGCAACACGCACGGCACTATAGGTTCTTTGAAAATTGATTGTCGATCGTTGATGGTTGATGAGTTTTCGTTGCTGTGGATGGTGGAAGGAACCTTAGCTTTTGGATTCCTGTCGTACATCGTAATACACAAAACTGAAAAATGCGTGGTACACTGGTACAGCAGCGTAACATGTTGCAATAATAGGAGTTACATCATAATTGCTGTACCAGCGGTGGTACAAAAACAGGGGGTTTGAAAGTGGAAAGCGGAAATTGGTAATTGGTAATTGGTAATTGGTAATTGGCGATTGGAAATTGGAGAATGGTAAATCGCTAACGATCACCTGTCACCGACCACCGACCACTGACCACAGCCCACTACCCACTGATAGCATCGATCTGTTTTGCCACGGCGAGGTCAACGTCGGTTATGCCGCCGCGGTCGTGGGTGGTGAGGGCGATCTCGGCGTAGCCCCAGCCGAAGGTTATGTCGGGGTGGTGGTCGGCGGCCTCGGCGAGGGCTCCGACGCGGTTTACATAGTCGAGGGCAGCGGCGAAGTTGGCGAATTTCAGGCTTTTTTTGAGGGTTTTGCCTTCAATGGTCCAGCCGTCGAGTGTTTCGATCGCGGCGGACAATTCATCTGGTTTTAGGATTTCACGTTTCATATGGTTCTGATCCTTGTAAGCTTTAGGAACCCCGGTCGTTCTGACACACTGGTTACCGCTCCCGGTTCTGACAAGAGTGGTGAATCATTCTAGGCCTTTAGGAACCCAGTCGCTATCGCTCCCGGTTCTGACATACTGGTTACCGCTCCCGGTTCTGACAAGACTGTCGACCATTCCAATCCTGGCAGCTCTCCGGAACCCAGTCGCTATCGCTCCCGGTTCTGACAAGAGTGGTCGAACAATCCAACTGTCCACCGCCCACCGCCGACTGCCCACCGCCCACCGCCGACTGCCGACTGCTCCCCACTGTCCACCGCCAACTCTTTGCGATATACTTGACGTTTTTGACGACTTTATAGAAGGTATCCGTAAAATGCGTATTTGGTCAAATATTTTGGTACTAGCGATGGCTGCGGCCGTGTTTGCCTGCGGCGGCGGGGAGCCTGCTTCGCCGAAGAAGACTTTTGAAACTTATATTAAAGCGTTGAAACAAAAAGACACCACGACGATGAAGGTCCTGCTTTCGGACGCAACGATAAAGATGCACGAGCAGGAGGCCAAATCGCAGGGCATCACGGTCGATGATATCGTCAAGCGTGAAACTCTTTTCAGCGAGGGGCAGACTACCATCGAATACAAGGACGAAAAGATCGAGGGCGAAAAGGCGACTCTGCAGGTAAAAACGCCCTACGGAACGTGGGAAACGGTGCCTTTCGTACTCGAGGACGGGGGTTGGAAGATCGACAAGCAGGGCTACGCCGACCAGATGCTCAGGGATATGGATGAGAGTAACCGTCGGCTCGATGAGATCATTAACAGCAACGTGCAGCCGCCCATCGACGGAAGCGTGCCGCCGCAGTTCGATCAGAATACACAGCCAAAGAATTAAATCTCGGAGAAATTAGTGGCAATAATCAGGCCTTTTAAAGCTTTGCGCCCGATGCCGGACAAAGCTGAGCAAACCTCATGTGTACCGTACGACGTAGTCTACGGGCCGGAGGCTCGTACCTTTGTCGAGGAAAATCCATTGAGTTTTCTTCGCGTTACCCGTGCCGAGGCGGAATTCGCGCCGGGCAGCAAACCCTCTGACGAGGATGTCTTTGCCCGGGCACGTAAAAACCTCGACGAATTTATCACGAATAACGTCTACTACGTCGACCCTGACGATGCGATCTATGTCTATCAGCTCGCATCGGAGAGCGGCGTTCAGACCGGTATCGTCGCGTGCTGCTCGATCGACGAATATGAGCAGGGCCTGATCAAAAAGCATGAGAATGTACGGCCGGACAAAGTGGCTGACCGGACCGAGCATCTTCTCGCCGTCGGCGCCCAGACGGGGCTCATCTTTCTCGCGTTCCGAAAAACAGATGATATCCGCTACCTGATCGCGGGCGCAGTCGAGGAAGAGCCGATCTACGATTTTGTCTGTCTCGATGGGATCCATCAGCGGATTTGGCGCGTGACCGAGACCGCGCCCTGGATCAAGGCCTTCTCGAAAGTGCCTTCCATTTATATCGCTGACGGCCATCACCGTGCAGAGAGTGCAAAGCTTGCCCGCGAAAATCTAAGGGCTGCAAATCCTGACCACGACGGAACGGAAGATTATAATTTTGTCCTCGCCGGGCTTTTCCCCTCCGAAGACCTGAATATCCTTCCTTACAACCGCGTGGTGAAGAGTCTTAACGGCTGCGATACTGAGGACCTGTTTGCCCGCATACGCAAAAATTTCATCGTGGTCGAAACGATCGAAAAGATGCCGCACACACCGGGTGAATTCTGCATGTACACTGCGGGGCAATGGTATAAGCTCCGCTTTAACCTCAACGGCGGCGGCGAGCTAGGCCTTATCGAGGGTCTCGACGTGAGCATTCTGCAGGATTATCTGCTCGAACCCGTACTCGGCATACACGACCCGACAACCGATAAACGGCTGGAATTTGTCGGTGGAAAACGCGGTACTGATGAGCTCGAACGCCTTGTCGATGAGGGCCACGCTTGCATCGCGTTCTCGCTTTATCCGACAACGATGGACGATATGCTCGCGATCTCTGACATCGGCGGTACAATGCCGCCCAAATCCACCTGGTTCGAGCCGAAGCTCAAAGACGGCCTTTTGGTGCACATGATCTGACGAAGATGGAAAACAAGGACCTCGCAAAAATCAGGCGTGAATATTCGCGTGAGGAACTTTCGAAAGAACACGTTGCTCAGGATCCATTCGTTCAATTCGGTCGATGGATGGATGAGGCGATCGCCGCGGAGCTGCCGGAGCCCACCGCGATGTCACTCTCGACCGCCGACGCCAAGGGCAGGCCGTCATCGCGTATGGTTTTGCTCAAAGGATACGACAGCGCGGGATTTGTTTTCTTCACCAATTACAACAGCCATAAGGGTCGCCATTTAGCGGAAAATCCGTTCGCTGCCCTCAATTTCTTCTGGCCTGAGCTGGAACGGCAGGTGAGGATCAGCGGGAGCGTTAACAAGGTATCGGCTGAGGAATCAGACGAATATTTCAAGACCCGCCCATTCACAAGCCGCGTCGGGGCCTGGGCGTCAGACCAGAGTGAGATCCTTGAATCGAAAATGGCCTTGGCAGCCAGGGCCGCGAAACTGCTCGTAAAATACGCGAGCGGCAACGTCCCGAGGCCGCCGCACTGGGGTGGCTACCGTGTTGTAGCTGATCAGATCGAATTCTGGCAGGGGCGTCCGAGCCGTCTGCACGATCGTATCGTTTACGATTTGGTTAGTGATGAGTGGAAGATCAGCCGCTTGTCGCCGTAATAATCTATTCGAACCAAGCAGATTCGACCTCGGCACGCCAGGACGCAAGCATCTCCTTGTCCAAGGAGAGGATGCCATCGCGGGTCACGTCAGAGGGCGGCTCAACGTAGCCTGCCAAAGCGTCGTAAACCTTTTCCCGATCTGCCTTATGAACTCTCGACAACAAATGCCAAAGCGTTACCATATCGTAAAAACCACGGTTGTCGAGCATCGCCTGCACAGCCCGGCTGCCGCCCGAGGCGAAATCAAATCGCTCAAGGGCGGTCCGAAACGCTTTGGAAGTTTCCGCAGAGAACGGCGTCCCGAGCCCCTTTCCCTTTTTTGTCATGCACATTGCACCTGCCGGAACGATCGACTCACGCCCATCGCGTTCGAGGGCCACGAAACCGCTGGTCACGTGCAAGAAGCTGTTCCCGGCCCTGTCCACTTCGAGCTTGTATTCACATCCAAGATCGACCGCGACTGCGGACGGCGTGTCAACGATAAATAGCCGCGGCGGGGCAAGTATCCGAGCGTGCAAAGCTCCGCGTTCCAAAGAGAGTCGATGCTCATTCGCCGCGGTCCCGACGAGCTTTACTCTGGAATTCGGTGCGATCTCCACATTGCCGATATCGGCTACAGATATACGCGCTTTCGACGCCGCGTCGGTTTCGAGAAAATCCCCGACAGCCAGCCGGTCTTTGCCCGATGCGGTGCCGACCGTCGGGTTCCCCGAGATCGTTTCAAATGCCCATGTCGGTAGCGACGCGGTGTCGAGCGGGGGAGTTTCCGGGGAGCCTGTCGCATTTGGCTCCGACGATGTGCCCTCTGTATTACCGGGATCACTCGTAATTGCGGCGATCTCCGGCCCATTCTCCGCATGCTCCGTGGCAGTAGCTTGACCGTTCTGTCCCCGGTAATCATGGTCGGGGCTGAACAGCGTAAAATACACCGCCGAAATGATCGCGGTCACCATAACAACCGCTACCGCATACCCCGCCAAATTTCGTAAACCGAAATGTGGCGGCGAAGGTATCAGCGATATTTGCGGCGCCCTTCGTCCGTCCAGTGTGTCCTCGATCTCGCCCCAAACTTGTAGGCCCGCATCCGACCTTTCCATCCGCCCCGCAAGCTGCGAGCCCAACTTGATGCGGTCATGCTCGCTACGGCAGTCGCCACACTGCATCAAGTGTTCACCGATCTTGTGCTGCTCATCTTTCGACAATTCATGGTCGATAAATGCGCTGAGTTCTTTCTTGTAGTGCTTCTGAACCATCTCTCGTGTCTCTAATTAGATGCTGCCCCTCAAATGGCCTAATTTGGCCTCGAGCTTTTTCAGCCCGCGATTTAACCGTGAGGCAACGGTACCGGCTGAGCATCCCATTACTTGTCCTATCTCCTGATACGACAACCCCTCGACATACTTGAGCACTACAGGCACGCGGTATTTCGGCCGCAGGCAAGCGACCTCTCGCGAAACGAGATGCGAGATCTCGTCTTTCTCAGCCATCAACTGCTGCACCTCAGCTACCCGCGGGCCGCCCAGCCCTAACAAACCCGTCAGATCAACGAACCTGGTCATTTTCCTCGCTTCGTCCGTACATTCATTCACTGTCAATCGATAAAGCCATGTCGTAAATTCCGATTCCCCACGAAAATCGACCTTTATCAGCAGCTTTACAAAAACTTTCTGCGTGATGTCCTCGGCCAGCTCACGGTTACCGCCGAAATAATTCATCGCCACCGAGAATACCCGTCTCTGGTTCATCAGATATAGATCGCGCATCGCATCGCGATCGCCATTCATACATGCTTGAAGCAGATCGTTCGTCACCCGGTTTTCGGTCACTGGCGCGGCCATCTCCATCCGTGGATTACTGATTCTACTCCTTTTTTACCGCCCGGTTCAGAGCAAAACCGAAACGCTCGTTCCCGCGGATCAGCTGGTCGTCCTTCGTCAGAAAGAAAAGTACATTCTCGTCCCCCGCCAAAAAGGCCATAGACCTGTCGGGCCTGTCGGGGTCGAGCCGGTAAATTATCGCTCCTTTCGCTCCCCGATCTATTGACCATCTTCCTTCCGCGGCCGAATCGCGGTAAAGCGTCCCGAGCAGCTTATATGTCGATGGCTGCCTTGTGACCGGGTCGCGAAATAGAAAAAGCGACCATTTCAATTTGTAACAGCCTTCGGATGCTCGCCGGTCATATACTCTGATAAATTCCTGGCAAGGCGTTCTACCGTCAAACCTGACTTCCTGCGGCTCGTCATTTGGCAGATGTGTGGTCCATTGCGGAAGTTCGGACGACATTGGCCCCGCCGCACCCTTTCTAAATAATGAGTAGCTCCATCCGCCGTCGCCAACCATCAATTCGCCGTCTGGAGAAAGGATATGGAATATAACTTCGTTGAGCCTTACGAGCGAGAACGCCACACTTTGGTTTTGGTCAGCAAACTTTAATACCTCGCTGCTACGTAGAATGCCGACCGAGTAGCGGCCGCTGACCAAAAGAGACTCGCCGCCTTGTTTATGGCCGGAAGTGTTCTGCTCAGCCTCGTCAAAAACGGCGGTCAGCGAGAAATCACCCGCGCCCCTAATCGCCGGCTCTAACACTAGAACCCATCGAATAAAATCTACCTTAGTGTCCGCTTTTATCGACAGCATCGAAATAATCGTCGGATCACCGGGCGTAGCACCGGCCAAAACAAACTTCGAGTTGCCCCTGGCCGCCGTGCACGAGGCTGTACAAAGCAGCACTATTGCGAAAATGGTGCTTATTGATTGCTGACGCATATTACCTCATCCTTGACCCAGGGCCGCATTACTATTTGCCAGCGTATTTCGGATCATCGGGCTTCGAACGTTTTGCCTCCGTATACATCCATGCCTTCTGGCTGACCGCCAAGCGGTCGTCGTAACCGCCTGCTATAAGCACATTCCCATTTTGCAGCAGGGTCGCGGTAGCAAAATGTCGGGCGGATTGAAATTCGCCTCGGGCGACTATAAAAGTGTTGGCCTGCGGGTCGAAGATCTCTGCGTTCGTCGACCCGCCGGCGATGAGGACGCGGCCGTCCGGCAGCAGGATTGTAGTGCCCTGCAGCTTATATCTTGAAGCGTTCATGTCGCCGGCTCGCCTGGTACGGTTCGTTTTCGGGTCATAGATCTCAACCGTAGCGTACGCACCTCGCGAATCCCTCTCGTCCGAACCGCCAACGATCAGCACCTGCCCGTTATCCATTAATAACGCATCGTGTTTATGCCGTCTGACCGTAAGATCAGCGGTTGGGGTAAAAGTGCCCTTCGCCGGATCGTAGATCTCGGTGCTCGAGTAAATGGTGATCGCGGCCCGCCGGTCCTTGTGGCCGCCGCTGATGAGGACTCGGCCGTCTTTCAGCAGAGTCGCGGTGTGAGATTCGCGTGGGGTAGTCATGCTCCCCGTTGCCGTAAATGTGTTGGCGACCGGGTCGTATATTTCGGCATCCGCCAGGAAAGTCCAGCCCGTGCCCACGCCGCCTGCGATGAGTATTCGCCCATCGGCCAGCATTACAGCCTGATGCTCGCTTCGCGGCCTCGTCAATTTCCCAGCCGGCGCAAATCTACCGGTCGCGGGGTCGTACAATTCGGCACTGTCAATATAATTCCCATTAAAACCGCCGGCAATCAGCACCTTGCCATTTCGCAGATGGGTCGCCGAATGACTCGCGCGGGCGACATTCATATCTGTCGTCGGCGAGAACCCTCCCGTAGCGGGATCAAATATCTCGGCGCTTTTCATGCCGTTCTCACCGCCCGCGAAGCCGCCGGCGACGAGCACCTTACCGCTGCTGAGCATCGTGGCGCTATGAGCGGCACGCCCCTTTCTCATTTCGGCGATCGTGCTAATGCTTCCGATCGAAGCGGCATTCGGTTCTCCGGCCACGCCCTCTGCAAGGCAGGAAGGGCTCGAACCGATCAGCAGGATCAAAGATAAAATTCCTGGAATCATTTCATTTCTCCTCTTTTACAATCTTATGTCCCTGACAGCTCGTGCGATGCCGGCAGCGTCCTTTTCGAGCCTGACGATCGGCTGAAAGCCTCCTCGCCGTCCGGCCTGCTCTCGTTCGCGAGCCGAAATGAACCTGTCGCCCTCGAATAGAATCGAGTCGATCCAGTCTTCGCGTTTGTCGGCCGTTGTAACGGTCATATGAACGTGTGCGGCAAACGTCGTATTCGGGTATGACGCGGGCCGGATCGAGCGAAACTCATATCGCCCCTTGGCATCCGTCAGCATCCAGCCGCGAAACTTACCATGCTTATGCTGGCCCGCGCGGCCGTATACGCCGTAAATGTCGGTGTGATAAAGATAAATTAGCGTATTCGGTGCGGGCGTATTACCGTCACTCTGGAAGACGGTTCCCGAGATCAGCATCGGCTCGCCCTCGTCTTTGGCGGTCGCAAGAGCGGTCTTCCACAAAACATCTGCCGGAAAATCTATAGCTCCCATTCCCTCAGCCGAGGCCGGCTGGGCGTTTTTTCTTATCATGGTCAGGACACCGCTATTTGCCATCTGCGACGCCCACATCTCTCCCTTACAACCCGCAAGCAGCGGGAACGCAAGTGCGGCCATCGATGCCTGCCTTAGGAAATCCCGACGGTCTGTTGTCTTATATTCCATAATTTTGTTCTTTCTCACGATTTGTCGATAATTAGACGTGGGGCCGCAGGATTTTCTTCCATTTTTGAAAATGATCGAGACCGAGCGAATAAAATTCCGCCAAATAACTACAGACGATCTGCCATGGCTCATCGAGATGCGCTCGCCCGATGCGGTCAACCGCTACCTCGGCGGTATAGCCATGCAAAATGCCGAGGCCCTCACTAAGCGGCTGCAATTCTACATTAGTTGTTACGAGAAATTCGGCTTTGGGTTTTGCGCGATGGAGCTTAAGGCCACCGGCGAACTCATCGGCACATCGGGCCTGCAGCCTCTCGAGGACACAGGCGAGATCGAGGTCGGATATAATCTGTCGGAAAAATACTGGCGCCGCAGTCTCGGCTATGAATGTGCTTACGCTTGGCTCGATTACGGCTTTAACACCGCCGGACTCGAGCGCATCGTCGCTATCGCCCATCCCGACAACACCGGCTCATGGCGCATCATGGAAAAATGCGGAATGCTCTATGAAAAAACCGAGCTGCACTACGGCATGGAATGCGTATTCTACGCCATTACCCACGAAGAATTTATTCAACATCGATAGGGAGAACGAGCAATGAAGAGATGTTCACTTAGTGCTGATCTTGCTAATGATCGCCGTAGCATTTGGCCATGCTCAGGCTCAAGCCCCCAAGAGCAGCTGGGCAAAATTCGATGGCGGCAAGATCCATTATTACGATGTGGGCAAACGTGCCGATCGGGCTTTGATACTTATTCACGGGTGGACCTGCAACGCTAATTTCTGGAAGGATTCCTATTCGACCTTTCCCGAATATCGAGTCATCGCCCTCGACCTCCCCGGCCACGGCAGGAGCAACCAACCGCACACGAAATATTCCATGGAATATTTCGCCCATTCGATCGACGCCGTCATGAGGGCGGCGAAGGCAAAGCCAACTCCGACCCTCACATATGTAATATCGCTCACCCAGACCTGGCCCGCACCCGTCGGCACAAAGTTTCTGATAATGCCTGTAATACGCTTGTCTTGTATAGCCAAACAATCCGCAAAGCACCTCCAGGCTTGTTGCTCTGCGCCTCTCCTTCACTACCGTCGATATTTGTGGGTTATGGGGCGGCGGCGGCCGATGCCGATCGCATTTCGTGAAATGATAAGGGTTGGCGGCAGTTGCCTGCGTTTGAATTCATTCGAAGGGTGCTCAACCTTATTGAGAATGCTGTAGACGAGCGTGGCGTCATTTCCTGCCTCAATGATCTGTGAGGGCGAAGCTTTCTGTTCAAAATAAAGTTTCAGAATAGGGTCCATAAGATCGTACGGAGGCAAGCTATCCTGGTCGTATTGGTTAGGAGCGAGTTCGGCCGACGGAGGTTTGTCGATGATCGCGTCGGGGATTATCTCTCGCCCGGCATTTATATTTATCTGTCGGGCGATCTCCCAGACCTCGGTTTTTAAGACATCACCCAAAACAGCTAATCCGCCGTTCGTATCGCCGTAAAGTGTACAGTAGCCGGCCGCCAGTTCGCTCTTGTTGCCGGTTGAAAGCACTAGCCTTCCTTCAGCGTTGGATATTGCCATCAGGATGACACCGCGAAGGCGGGACTGCATGTTTTCAGCGGCAAGGCTCTCGCCGCCCTTACTTGGCTTTTGCAACTCCATTTGCTGCAACAAGACCTCAAACGTGTCGGAGATCGGTTCGACCCGGCTCTGGCAGCCAAGATTCTGCACTAGACGTTCAGAATCCGTGATGCTGCCTTCCGACGAAAACGGTGACGGCATCATAACGCATAATAGATTTTCGGGGCCCATCGCTTCGGCGGCCAGAGCGGCTACCAATGACGAGTCTATACCGCCCGAGAGTCCGATCACGGCGGTCTTGAAACCGTTCTTTTGGGCATAATCACGAATCCCCAAAACGAGCGCCCTACGGATCGATTCGATCTCGTTACCGGTGATACCACGTGCATCAGGCTTTCTGACATCAAGCTCGACCGTCTCGACAAATTCTTCGAACGCTGTCGCCTGCAGGATAATATCGCCTTCTTGGTCGGCTATCAGACTGGCTCCGTCAAAGATGATCCCGTCATTGCCGCCGACAAGATTCACAAAGATGATTGGTTTGTGCTGAAGCTTCGCACGATGGGCAACCATATCGCACCGAAGCTTTATCTTTCCTTTGTTATATGGCGAGGCATTGATGGAAACAATAATATCGGCACCCATGGCGATGACCTCGTCGGTGGGATCATTCTCATAGAGGCGTTCCTTCCAAAACGTTTTGTCGTTCCAGAAATCTTCGCACACGACAACACCGAGCTTGACGCCGTTTATTTCGAACAACCTCCGATGAGTAGACGGTTCGAAGTAGCGAGGGTCGTCGAAGACGTCGTATTCGGGCAAAAGCGTTTTGTCCGCAAATCCAACAAGCTCCCCGTCGTGTATGACGGCAGCCGAATTGTACAGCCGTCGCCCGTCAGTGTCCTCATTTGGCCTGATAACCCCAATGACAGCCGTTATTCCCTTTGTGGCGGGAATGATCTCTCGCAGCGGGTCGAGAGCCGAAGCGATTATGTCAGAATCCTGGAACCAGTCCTGCGATGTATAACCGTGAGTACTGACCTCCGGAAACACGATCAGATCTGACCCGTCGCCGCGGGCCTTATCTATCGCCTGGATAATTTTTCGAGTGTTTCCGGCAATATCGCCGTTTGTGGTGTTGATCTGCCCGATGGTCACCTTCATAGGTGGATTATAGCGTGGGTGCAAGTGAAGACTCTAAGAAACTCATTCAAAGCCGCTAATCGACTCTTCTTCAACGAGAGAGTTCGTGATCCTGATTCTCACTTTTTTTCACCATTGTGAGCCTGTTCCCTCGCTCATTGTAGATCACCTCGTCCATGATGTTGTATATAAATAGCACTCCCCGGCCTGACGATTTGAATAAGTTCTCCGGGTCCAGCGGATCGGGAACATTAGCAACATTAAACCCTTCTCCCTCATCTTCAATGGTGAATCGTGCTTCCTGTTTCGACACTTCAGCCCTGATCCTTACGAGCTTCTGGGTGTCGAAATGATTCCCGTGCTTGACGGCATTTACAAACGCTTCGTCGAGTGCGACGAACAAATTGGACTGATCCGGATTAATAACGCCCAGCTTTTCTACTCGCTTGAGTAAATATTCCAGAACAATGTGCATCAACGAGATCGCCGTGGGCAGCTCAAACTCGATGTATTCGCGCATTTTCTTGACGATCTGCTCTGTATCGACAAACTTGATTTTATAATCCAGAATCGTCGCGACGAGGTCCTTAAGCTGGTCTTCGTCAAATTCGTCACGCCGAAAATTCGCGGCACACAGCTTAAACGCCTTAATATGTTCCGTCTCGTCGACAGGGTCGATCTTTGGAAGGCACACTTCGCCGTTAAATCTCAACGCCGAAGCGGGGCCGTCAAGATCAGTAAGCACCAGATCGTAAGATTCTAAATTACCGATCTTTAGGGCCTGATCTCGATTCTCAGCAACCGTTACCGTGTGGCCCAAATGCGTAAACACCTCTTCGAGGGCGGTGGCCAGATCATCGTGATCATCAATAATTAGAATTTTACGGTGCATAAAATTCGCGGGCAGGACAGGCAACCTTACTTACGAAGGGTATAAGGCTGTTGTTGCAAATAATACCCTAACTTGGTAGTTATTTCTAACAGTGCAAAAACCATTCGGCAAACATTTCAGCTTTGCACCGCTAACCAAATATTCTTGGCAGAGACGACTTGTGATCAGATTTGCTGGTCTTGCGGGCTACGTACTAACGGCCTTGCTGGGAAGACTGACGCGATTTGAGGTCGAGGGCTGGGAACATCTCGAGGGAATCCTTGCCGCGGGTCAGCAACCCGTTCTCGTATTTTGGCACGACAGGATATTGCTTGCAACATATTATTTTCGGCATCGATCCATAGTTGTATTAAGCTCGAAAAGCTTTGATGGCGACTACACCGCAAGGCTGATCCAGAGATTTGGCTTCGGGGCGATCCGCGGGTCATCGAGCAGAGGCGGATCGGGGGCGATCGTCGAGATGATCAAAATGGGAAGAAACGGCTATCCGGCCGGGTTTACGGTCGACGGACCAAGAGGCCCGCGATATCAGGTCAAGACGGGGCCTGTACTGGTCGCTAAGAAAACCGGTAATCCAATGCTCCCATTCATGGTGGAGGCCCGGAAGTACTCGGCGTTGCAGAGTTGGGATCGTCTCCAGATACCATGGCCGTTCACGCATGCAAAGGTGATAGTAGGCAATCCTATTTATGTCGACTCAAAGGCCGACGATTCCGAGATGGAGAGAAAGCTCGCTGAGCTTCAAAACGCGCTCGATGACCTCGTAGAAAGAGGAAGGACATGGCGAGAAGGATCATGACAAGCCGGCAGTCTCGATGGTCGGCTCAGGTCTGTCGGCTGATAGAAACGCCGCCATAAACAACACGAGTGAGATCCATATTGCGTCTGCCAAAAAGAGATGTCCCAACTGCATCACTATCGGCGCCAGCATGAAAAGCGTGGCCGAACCGAATGCCAGCTGAACAAGAATGAGAATCGACAAAATATTTGACCATCTCGTTACTGATTTCTCATTGCCCGCTGCCTTCGCCATCCATCCGGTAAGAAAGATCAGAAAAACGCTGCCCAAGATAGCGGTGATCGGATGAAGAAGCCTCAGGCGAAGCAGCACGTTCGAGGTCGGCGAGAGATCCTTGGCCAACCCCTCGGCAAGCGTGCCGGAAGGGAAGATCATATTCGCGAGGGCCGCGATCGAACCGCTTAGACCAATTATCAATACCGCTAGCCCGGCCAAGGCAATCGGAACCAGGAATTTTTTCCCTACTTCCCACCGCAAACTTTTTCCACCGCTGGCATATCGGGCGGTCAGGGTCAAAAAGCCAAGTAAAATGAATGTGTTGATCAAATGCCCCGCCATCCAAAAAGGTCGTGACGCGGAAAGTGTTTCCGCGGTGTTTCCGGTTAGAACAAGCCCGGCGCCCACTGCCGCTTCGGTGATTATAAAAACGAAAGACAATACAGCCGTCTTCCTGATCGGCTCGCCCTTAGCAAATTTCTTGTAAGTCCAGATCAGCAAAGCGGCCACAAGAAAAAACGCTATCGCACTCGTTATACGATGCGAAAATTCAATAACAGTCTTAAGCTCAGGCGCGGACGGTATAACCTCACCGTGACACGTCAACCAATGCTGCCCGCAACCGTCGCCTGATTTTGACGCTCTGAGAAAAACGCCCCAGAGAACGACCAGCAGATTGAATATCAGAACAAACCACGAATATCTCGCGAATGTCGACAACTTAGTTTCGCTTCCCATTGCGCTAGAATATCACTTTCGCCCATTAGGAAAAATGAAACGGTACACCACTACGATCTTCCTGTTACTTGCATTGATGGGAACTTCCTTTGGTGCGGCCCCATACGTGGTCGTGCTCGGGACAGGACAGGATGCGGGAGTGCCGCAAATGGGTTGTTCAACGCCGTTCTGTCGGCGTGCCTGGAATGATCCATCTTTGACCGAACTAGTTACGTCCATCGCTCTCGTCGATCCTGACACCGGGGGCCGTTGGATCTTTGACGCAACACCCCATCTTCCGAAACAATTCGAGGCCTTAAAGAATATAACCGCCGATCGCTCAAATCGCCTCGATGGCATATTCCTTACCCACGCTCATATTGGCCATTACACGGGACTAATGTATCTCGGTCGTGAATCGATGAATGCTTCGGGAATTCAGGTCTACGCGATGCCTCGAATGCGTACGATGCTCGAAGAAAACGCACCATGGTCACAGCTTATCAGTCTTAAGAACATCGCTTTGGCCGGGCTTTCTGATGGTTCTGTCGTCAAGTTGAATGATAGATTGAGCGTGGAACCGTTTCTCGTTCCGCATCGGGATGAATTCTCCGAAACTGTCGGCTACCGTATCCGATCCCAAAAAAGGTCGCTTATCTTTATTCCGGACATCGACAAATGGCAAAAATGGCAAACGCCCCTCTCAGATATCGTCAAATCAGCCAATTACCTTCTTTTGGACGGAACGTTTTATGCAGACGGAGAGATCAGTCGCCCCATGAGCGAGGTGCCTCATCCTTTCGTTTCGGAAACGATGGATCTGTTAACGGGGCTCTCGGCACGCGAAAAAGGCAAGGTACATTTCATCCATTTCAACCATAGCAACCCGTTGGTTCAAGGCAGAAGGAGGGCGATCGACGAAGTAAGGCGAAAGGGCTTCCGCGTAGCTAAGAGAGGAATGAAGCTATTGCTTTGAGATGAAAGAACGTATCGATAAAGTGCTTGTCGAGCGTGGACTCGTCGATTCGCGAACCAAGGCCCAGGCACTAATTATGGCCGGAGTCGTATTGGTCGACGAAAGGCGTGTTGAAAAACCGTCCGAAACTTTAGATGAAAGCTCCGTAATTCGAATCAAGGGTATTTCAGATGAAACCAAATATGTTGGACGGGGCGGCCTGAAGCTTGAAGCTGCTTTGAAGGCATTCTCCTTGGACCCAACCGGGATGAATTGCATTGACATAGGTTCGTCAACTGGTGGTTTCACTGACTGCCTTCTGAAGCGTGGTGCCGCGCGTGTGACCGCGGTAGATGCCGGAACCAACCAGCTTGTCTGGAGCCTCCGGAACGACCAAAGGGTCGAGGTGAGAGAAAATACAAATGCTCGGCATCTCCAGCCAAGTGATTTCGACGATAAGTTCGATATCGCTGTCATGGATGTCTCATTCATCTCAGTAACAAAAGTGATCCCGGCTGTTATCGAATTGCTCAAACCGGCAGGCCGGTTGATCGTACTGATCAAACCGCAGTTCGAGGTCGGTAAAGGAGAGGTCGGCAAGGGTGGTATCGTGCGGGATGAAGAAAAACACGCCAAGGTACTTGAAAAGATAGAAAGCTTTGCGATCAGGCTGGGGTTGCAGCCCGGCGACGTGATCGAATCGCCCATCCGCGGAGCTGAGGGCAATAAAGAGTTTCTGGCCCTTTATACTCGCAGCTAACTATCTATAACAGGTGAATTTCCAAATCGTTAGGTGTCCACTCCGTCATATACGTGTCAGTCAATATGTTCTCCTCGGACGCAGATGAGGGACGGTCAGTGTTAGCTGCCATTTCGAGTACCGGCCGCAGGTGGTTGACCTTCGCCCCGTTTATAGAATTGAGGGTAGTCGACAATACCAACTGTATTGCTGGATCTGACTGTGCATCTACATGGTAATAGACCCATTTCCCTTCGCGCGATGTTGAAACTAGCCCGGCATTGCGAAGATATGCGAGGTGACGAGACGTCTTTGGTTGACTTTCATTTAACTGGTCGGCCAGAAATCCGACAGACACAGGCCCTTCGGCCATAAGTGCTAAAAGCCGCAGCCGTGTTCGATCAGAAAGTGCCAGAAATAGCTTTTCGAAGCCCAAAAGGTTTAGATTATCAGACATAGGTGTACGGACGATCATCAACATATTACTCTATCCGTATATATAATTCAATAGCCCTCTTGTATTGACGATCTAAGTGTCGAATTGCCCTTCGCCGATTTTGCGATTACGATATTCCGAAAGAGCGGATCACAAATATGGAAAACAAATCTATGTCGACGCTTTCGGTCCACGCCGGCGAGGACCATAGCAATCATTTCGGAGCCCTTTCGGTTCCAATATATCCAGCTTCGGTCTATGCATTTCCAGATGCAGACGAAGCATCAGCGATCCACAATGAAGAAAAGCCAGGCTACTTTTACGGCCGATTGGGAAACCCGACACAGCAAGCCCTGGAAAAGGCAATGTGCCAGCTAGAATCTGGCGAATCGGCATTGGCTTTGGCATCAGGAATGGCGGCGATCTCGGCGGCTGTTTTTTCGATCGTCAAAACCGGCGATCATATCGTCGCTCCGGCCTCAGGATATCCGACCACAACCAATTTTTTCCATCACATCGCGGAACGCTTCAACATCGAAACGACCTTTGTTGATGCGGCTGAGGCCGAAAACTATGCCGCCGCCTCCCGTCCGAATACAAAGCTTTTTTGGATCGAATCGCCTTCCAATCCCGTCTTGCGGATCACTGACATTGCTGCAGTTGCCACAATCGCGCGGGAGAGAGGCATCAAAACATTGGTGGACAACACATTCGCCACGCCGTACAATCAGCGGCCCCTTGAATTGGGGGTTGATGCATTGATACATAGTGCAACCAAATACCTCGGCGGCCATAGTGATCTTACCGCAGGGGTAATTGTGGGAAACGCCGAGATCATTGATGCGATCCGCCACGCGCCAAATAAATTCTACGGCGGTAATATCGCCCCCCAAATCGCCTGGCTTGTTTTGCGTGGGATCAAGACACTCGCTTTACGAATGGAACGTCACAATTCTAACGCATACGCCATAGCGAATATGTTATCAAGTCATCCGGCGATAAAGGCCGTTTTTTACCCAGGCCTTCCCAATCACCAAAACCATGACGTTGCTAAAAAGCAAATGTCCGGCGGATTTGGAGGAATGATCGGCATCGATCTTGGCATGGTCGAAGCCGGGAAGGCATTTGTCAACGGCCTGAAGCTCTGCACACTCGCAACATCGCTTGGCGGAGTGGAAACGATCATCCAGCATTCCGCATCGATGACGCATGCGGCCATTCCGCGTGATGAGCGGCTCAAAGCCGGCATTTCCGATGGCCTGCTGCGGCTATCAGTCGGCATCGAAGACGTGGACGATATCATGGCGGACCTGAATCAAGCATTAGACAGCCTGCAGCCGTAATGAAATACATCCTCGCGCTCGACCAGGGAACTACCAGCAGCCGCTCGATCATCTTTGATCGCGAGGGCAGCATCGTATCGACCGGGCAGCGGGAATATACACAGATCTACCCGCAAAGCGGCTGGGTCGAGCACGATCCGGCTGAGATTTGGAGTTCCCAGATCGAAACAGCTATCGAGGCCCTGCAAAAGGCGGATCTTAAAGCCTCCGACATTGCCGCGGTCGGTATCACAAATCAGCGGGAGACCACGATCCTCTGGGATCGCTCTACTGGCCAGCCGATTCATAACGCTATCGTCTGGCAAGACCGGCGAACATCCGATATTTGCAATGACGTCCGTTCACGTCACGGCGATCTGATCAAAGCCAAGACCGGGCTCGAAACCGACGCTTATTTCAGCGCGAGCAAGATCAAATGGCTGCTCGACAATCTTACCGGTGCCCATGAAAAGGCCGTGGCCGGTGACCTCGCATTCGGCACAGTCGATACATGGCTCGTCTGGAAATTGACAAATGGACGATGCCATCTGACCGACCAATCGAACGCCTCCCGCACGATGCTGTTCAATATAAATACGCTCGAATGGGATGATGAATTGTCAAAGATCTTTGGTGTGCCGCGGGCGATATTGCCCGAGGTCCGCTCGTCGTCCGAGGTCTTTGCCGAGATCGAAGAACCGGCTGAATTGCTGGGCATTCCGATCGCGGGCATAGCCGGTGACCAGCAGGCGGCACTGTTCGGCCAAGCCTGTTTTGACAAGGGTTCGACCAAGAATACCTACGGCACCGGCTGCTTTATGCTGCAGAATGTCGGCGAAAAACCCGTTACATCCGAAAACCGCCTGCTTTCCACGATCGGCTGGAATATCGACGGCCAAACGGAATATGCCCTCGAGGGCAGCGTCTTTATCGGCGGGGCCGTTATCCAATGGCTTCGCGATGCTCTGGGCATCATCGAGAGTTCGTCGGATGTAGAGGCACTCGCGGCGTCGGCCCCTGATAACGGAGGCGTCGTTTTCGTTCCTGCACTTGCCGGCCTGGGTGCTCCGTATTGGGATCAGGAGGCGCGGGGCATGATCATTGGACTGACCCGTGGGACCGGGAAAGCCCATATTGCCCGTGCCGCGATCGAATCGATAGCTTTTCAAACATCCGACCTGTTGACGGCGATGAATTCCGATTCGCTCCGGCAGGTCAATGAGCTGCGTGTTGACGGCGGGGCTACCTGTAATGAAGCCCTCCTTCAATTTCAGGCCGATATCCTGCAAATACCGGTCGTCAGATCAAAGACCGCCGAAACGACTGCCCTCGGTGCCGCTTACCTTGCCGGCCTTGCCACTGGCTACTGGAGATCGAAAAGCGAATTGTCTAGCCATTGGCAGTCGGACCGAAGGTTCGAACCTCAAATTTCAAAGAGCAATGCCGATGCGACGCTCGATCGATGGCATGAGGCGGTCAGCCGGTGCCTTAACTGGGCAAAGTGAAAGGGCCGGTTCGAACCAGCCCTTTATTGATCAACTTTCGTTGTTTTCGCCTTTCGATTTGCTTCTTTCGGCGGCGGCCTGTGCTTGAGGCAGAGGCATGCCGACTGCGTCAGCGCTTATCAAAGGCTCTTCATCGACCGAATCCGGCGATGTGTCCGCGATTATCATCTTGCCGGACTGCTTGGTAAATGTCAGCACTTCCTTGTCCTTGTCAAAATCGACGATTACGAAATCGCCCGTTTCGACCTGCTGCGTAGCGACCAGGTTCGAGAGCGGATAGACAAGGAATCGCTCGACGGACCGCTTTAGATGGCGTGCGCCGTATTTAAGGTCGATGCCCTCGCTGAGCAGGAATTCCTTGGCCGCATCGTTGCATTCAAATACAAACTTGGTACCCGCGGACTCGGTAATACGGTCCTGCACGGCCGTCAGTTCGATCTCGAGGATCCGCCGCAGGTGATGTTCCTTCAAGCTGCGGAATACGACCACCTTATCGATGCGGTTCATAAATTCCGGTGAGAATTTGCGTTTTGCCGCCTCGAGGGCCGTGCGATAGATCTTAGAATCGATCTCGTTATCTTCCTTAGCCTGGTCGGTCTTGGTCGGTGTAAATCCGATCCCACCCGAGATCATATCGGACATTTCCCGGGCACCGAGGTTGGACGTCATTATCACAACCGTCCGCGAAAAATCGACACGCCGGTTATCGCCGAGCGTCAGCGTGGCCTTATCCAGAATTCCGAGCAGCAGCTGCCACAGCGAATCCGACGCCTTTTCGATCTCGTCAAAAAGCACGAAGCTAAGCTTTGTATCCTCGGTATGAGATTTATCGAGATTTTCCTGCGTAAGCATCGGTGAGGTCTCACGATGGCCGAGATATCCCGGAGGCGATCCGATCAGCTTGGCGATCTCGTGCGAATGCTGAAACTCGGCACAGTCGATCTTAACGACGGCGTGCGGGTCGGCGAAAAGCACTTCGGATGCAGCCTCTACGACGCGGGTCTTGCCGGAACCGGTCGGGCCGAGAAACAGCATTGTGCCTATCGGGCGTGACGGATTGTTCATCCCCGCCAGATAGATCTGAAACAGCCCGCTCATCCTACGGACGGCACGCTCCTGGCCAACTATCAATGCGGAAAGCTTGTCTTCAAACTCAGCAGCCCGAGGGCTCTTTCGATCAGGATCAAGCAAAATGCCTGTTTCGGTTTTTTCTCGTTTAGTTCCCGGTTCGTTTCTCATTTTCGTGCCTCTTTCGGAACTCTTGGTTCCGCTATATCAAGAACGTTTTCCTGACTGTCAACTTGCGAGGGGTGCAAGTACTTCGTCAACAAAGATGAAATCAACAGATTATTAGTTGGCTTGTCTTTAGGGTCTGGATGGACGCATCCAGAGATGTAGCATGGGTATGGATGCCCATGTCATTTATATCATTAGCACATTTCCTCGTTTAGACGCAACAAAAAATCAAAATTTGCAATGTTTTCTGGAATCTGCCGGACATTGTTTGTATAACAGAAACCCGGTAACGGATAAGGGCAGTCAGCAGTGAACAGTAGATCGTGTCGGGATGTCCGGATTCACAATTCACAGTTCAGCGACCTTGACCAGCATCCAGCAGCATAACACGGCGTTCGCTTGAATGTGGTGCCGATTTTCAATAGTCCCTTAAAACGTCCAAAACCTTTTGCCTTTTTTCTCTCCGTGCATGCGAACGGCGATGGAGACGGCGTCGATCTGGTCGTCGTGGTGGCCGTGGGGGAAGGAGCAGGCTTCTTGTATGAATTCTTCGTTCCAGGGGCCGGCTACTAGGCGGACTCGGCCTTCTTCGGCCAGGGCGATCCAGG
>JBGTBC010000352.1:0-10395 GCA_041749555.1 Pyrinomonadaceae bacterium
CGAGGGTCTTGGCACAGGCATAGGCCCATCGATGCTTATCAGTGCCGCCGGTCAGTAGATCGTCATCCTCACTGAACGGGACGGAAATGCCCTTGCCGTAAACTTCGGACGTACTGGGAATGAGGACGCGCTTACGATAGCGCGAGCAAAACTTAAGTACAGTGTCAGTGCCGTGAAAGATCGTCTCGATCGTCTTAACGGGCTGTTCCATTATCAGCCTGACGCCGACGGCGCTGGCCATATGGTAGACCCGGTCGGTCTCGCGTATGAGATCTTCCATCAGCGAGGAATTCAGGACTGTATCTATGATCAGCCGGAATCCCTTTTTCTCTTCGAGGTGAGCGATATTTGAATAACGGCCCGTCGAGAGATCATCGATGACCGTGACCTCATGGCCCTCAGCTAGAAGTTTGTCGGCAAGATGGCTGCCGATAAATCCGGCACCGCCGGTAATAAGTATTTTCATAGATCGAATTATATAGTTTTCATTCGTAAAAGGCAGAAGATCAGTGCTTTAAGCTGTCTGCCCGATTTTGACCATCCCGGCGAAATAAGCGACCGTTTTCTGTAAACCTTCTGCGAGCGCGATCTTTGGCTCCCAGTTCAAGAGGCTCTTTGCTCTCTCGATGTCGGGCTGGCGCTGTTTCGGATCGTCCTGAGGCAGGGGCAAGTATTTGATCTTTATCTCTTTCCCGGTTGTTTCCGCGACCTGGTGGGCAAGCTCTTTCATAGTGAATTCTCCCGGATTGCCCAGGTTCACCGGCAAATGAATGTCGTCAGCTTCAGTGTTCATCAATTTTACAATGCCGTCGACCAGATCGCTGACATAGCAGAATGAACGCGTCTGCGAACCGTCACCGTAAATGGTGAGGTCCTCGCCGCGAAGTGCCTGAACAATAAAATTTGAAACGACCCGGCCGTCATTTTCGAGCATACGCTCGCCGTAAGTATTGAATATACGCACGATACGGGTATCGACGCCGTTTTGGCGATGATAGTCCATCATAAGTGTCTCGGCTACTCGCTTTCCTTCGTCGTAACAGCTTCTGAGTCCGATCGGATTTACATTGCCCCAATATTGCTCAGTCTGCGGGTGCTCGATCGGATCGCCGTAAACCTCGGATGTCGAGGCTTGCAGGATACGTGCATTTACCCTCTTCGCCATTCCGAGCATGTTGATCATGCCCATAACGTTAGTTTTAACTGTTTTGACAGGATTGTACTGGTAGTGAATAGGCGAAGCCGGGCAGGCGAGATTATATATCTGGTCGACCTCGAGGAGGATGGGCTCGGTAACGTCGTGGCGCACCAATTCAAAATCGTCAAGTTGCAGCAAATGGGCAATATTCATCTTGCGGCCGGTGAAAAAATTGTCGAGGCAGATAACCTCATTGCCTTCGCCGAGCAAACGCTCACACAAATGTGAGCCGATAAATCCGGCACCGCCGGTAACTAGTATTCGCATAAGCCCCTATTTTGCCATATATTAGCGTCTTTCGACAGTCGGTCTAAGAATGGCTTAGCGTATTCGCTATCGTTACTTCTGCGACGGCACACTGGATTGCGATGGAGCCTTGAGATTCGTTTCAAACAATTTGAAGATCCGCTTGTATTCGTCGGCCCAACTGGTCGGCTGTTCAAACGCATGATCCTCGACCGGATAGCTTGCGAGTTCCCAGTTCTCCTTTCGCAGTTCGATCAATTTTTGCGCCAGTCGAACGCTGTCCTGGTAATGTACATTGACGTCAACCATTCCGTGGCATATAAGAAGTGCGCCTTTGAGGCCCGCAGCGTGATAGATCGGCGAACTCTTACGGTAGGCTTCGAGGTCGCTCTGCGGCAGATTAAGAATGTTTGAGGTATAGCCGTTGTTATAATGCGCCCAATCGGTCACGGGCCGCAGGGCAGCTCCCGCCGCAAAAACGTCCGGGGTTGTGAACATCGCCATCAACGTGATGAATCCGCCATAAGAACCGCCGTAAATACCGATTCGTTTTGCATCTACGCCGTGTTGCGAGACCAAATACTGCGCACCGTCAACATGGTCGGTCAGATCCATACCGCCCATAAACCGGTAGATCCCCGTTCGCCAATCTCGCCCATAACCGGCCGAACCGCGATAGTCGATATCAAAAACGGCGTAGCCTTTTTCCATCAGTAAATGGTGGAACATATATTCCCGATAATAGGTGCTCCACCAATTATGGACGTTTTGCAGATACCCGGCACCGTGAACGAACATGACCGCCGGCCCGCCTTTTTTGAAATTGGCCGGTTTATAAAGCCGCCCGTAGACGGTGGCGCCGTCGCGGGCTTTGAAGCTGACGATCGGCGGAACGATCCAATTGTACGAACGCCATTCGTCGGTAGGTGAATTTGTTACCTGCTTGATCGCGGCTTCTGTTGTTCCGGTTTTGTTTGGCGCGATGTAAAGTTCGGGCGGTGTGTTGGCGAATGACCGAACGATGGCGAGCTTGGTTTGGTCCGGAGAAATGGTCGTTTGATTATTACCCGGCATCGAGGTCAACCGCGTTCGAGCTCCGCCATCGAACGACATTGAGTAAAGATTACGTTCAAAAAAGCTGCCTTCGCTCGAGGTGAAATAGAACTTAGTTTTGTCCTCGGACAAACGAACGTCGGAAACCTCGAATTGCCCCGAGGTTAACTGAACAGGATCTCCGCCGTCGATCGATACTGTGTAAAGATGCGGAAACCCGTCTCGTTCCCATTGAAAATAAACACGCCTATTATCTGGCAGCCAGCCGAGCGAAAATCCGCCCGGACCGCCGACCCATGCGTCGTCGTGAATCGTCGCAAGAACTTTCGTTTTCCCCGTTGCCAGGTCGAGCTGCATTATCCATCGATTTTTGTTATCCCTGGAATGGGCCTGCATTATGGCGTTTCTACCGTCCTCCGACCAAACGGGCGGCGACATTTGAAGCTCACGATCCCGCGGTTGCGCCTGCCCGGATCCTTGCCCTCGGGCCGCACCTTGATTTTGTCCCGTTGCCTGAGTTGGAGGAGTCTGTTCGGTTACTTCGGTCTTTGCCGGTGTCGGCGGTACTGGTGCTCGCTGGCCGTGATCGACCCTTTTAGATTCGCCGGTTTCGACGCTGATGATCGCCATCCGGCTGCGGCCCTGAACATCGCCGACTTTCGTGCGGCTCGGTATGCTCTCGGTATAAGCGGATTCGGTGACATAGTTTGGAACGATCGTATTTTTTGCTCCGGTGACGCTTTCGTTAACTGTGACGATCACGGACCTTTCGTCGGGCGTGAGTGAAAGGTTTCCGACAGTTTGTCCCTGAGTGAGTTGAAACGGCTTACGTGTTTCTCTTTCCTTTCGTTTTTTGTCGTCTGCTTCGCGCTTTTCGGCACGTTCGCGGATTACGTCGAGCAGATCCCGTTCTTCCTTTTTGATCGTTTCCTGACTATCCGTTCCCCTGCGATCGGCGCCAGTGCCGGCCCCGCCAGGGCCACCCGGCCCACCGCCACCGGCCGGGCGAATATCGGTCAACTGTTCCAGCAAACCTTCGTCGAGCGAGAACCTGTAGAGATTATTCTGCCGTGTGAACGAGATCCGACGCTGATCGCCGATAAAACGCGGGTTGGATTCCACTTCGACGGTTTTGGTAATTTGCCGCCGCTCGCCGCTCTGGTGATTGTACAAGAAAATATCGCCCGCATCAGTATAAACGGTTGACCTTTTGTCCTTAGAAAGATCACCTCCCGCCGGGGGCGCCAGTTTTGCTTCAGCTTCGGAAAGTTTGCGTAATCCGCTGCCGTCCGCATTGACCGTATAGATCGCCGTCTCACCATTTCGCGGCTCGCTGGCAAGCTTCCAGCTAAAGTAAACTCTCTTGCTGTCCGCCGACCAACGAACTCCTCCAGGTGAGTAACCGACCAGAGCAGGCCCACGCATAATACTGTCGATCGACAGGTCAAATTTTCTAATGGGCGCCGCCTGCTGTGCCGACGCGGCGATCGGATTAAAACACAAAGCGACAATAAAAAGGAACGATAGGATCGGTTTCATTGGTTTCCTTCTTTTACTTTAGATTTGTTGAGCGTTGCTCAGATGGACAACAGTATAATCGTGTTTGACGGTTTCGTCATATTTGACACCTACGCCGCCATGAGGGGCTTGGCTTAATCGTCATATGCTTCTTTGAGTGCCGCCAACACTTTTAGACCAGCTTCGTCTTTTGGACGTCCGGCTGCTCGCTTGGCGACCATCAGGGCCGGAATCGAGAGAATATAAGTTGGATATCCTTCGAGGTCGACGCTAATCGACTGATCGACCAGATCATCATAATTCCCGATGCCTTTCACTTCGCCCAGCAGATCGATGTCGCCCATCGAGGTTACGAAGGTGAAATTGGTGCCCTGTTGAAGCGTCGTCCAGTCGAAATGATATGGCAAATTCTCAGGAAAGTCTCGTGGGCGTGGGTTAAGCGGAAGCAGTACTTCAGCGATTCTCTTTAAATTCGCACGCGTCCGGGAATAGCAGATGTCCAGATCTTCCGTAATGTAGTTGCCGCCATGACTCCTAATAGCAATTCCTCCAACTATAACGAAATCGACACCAGCTTCGCGGAAACGCCGAGCCACCTCAAAAAGATCGATCATCTTGCCTTTATCTTGTCACGGGCTTTTGCCCGGCGCATCGCTTCTTCGAACTTCACCATCGAATTTGCTGCCGCATCATTACGTTTGATCCTTTCCGCAGGGCTATAACGCAAGTTCTCGGCGAGTTGAGTAAGGTCGACCCCAAAATCCCGAGCTTCGGCGATCTTACTTCCCGGGGCCGGGTTAAGAAGCTTTTCCCTCGGAGTTCTCTTCATGTTCTTATTTTAGGGCAATTCCATCGCCGCTGCACGTTTTTCCGCCTTCTGCTGCTCGGTTAGACGCTGATACTCGTAGATCGCGTTCTCCCAAGTGCCGTACATCGCGTTTGGCAGGACGATCCATCGTTTGCCCCACTCGGATTTGATCTTATCTACCTCGGCGAAACGGTCGCCGACCGACTTACGTTCAAATACGTCGGAAAAGTCATCCAGGTTATCGCCCATTATGATGACTGTGCGATATTTTTGGGAGACTTGTTGACGCCGAGGCGTTTTAGTGGATTCCGTCGTTCTGAGGAGGACGTTCTCAGCCGAAACATCAATGAATCCGACGCTCTTAAGATTATCGATCGTCGCCTGTTTTTGTACCTCGTCCCGATTGGAGACATAGAATATTTTTACGCCTTTTGAAACCGCATAATTCAGGAATTCGACAGCACCCGGAATGGCCTTTGCCTTGCGCATTTCGCCCCATGCGTACCAATCCTTTTGATTAAATGCGATCCGATCTTTTATACCGGCCGCCTGGGCTGGTGAATTGTCGAGAACCGTTTCATCGATGTCGACCACAATTGCCCGCGGTCTTTTCTGTTCGGTCTTTGGGAGTTTCTTGACATTCTTCTTGTCCAGATCGGCATCGAGCTGCCAACGGGCAAGATTGAAAGCCTGATAGGACAAAGCCCTGAATTCGGCTGCCTTCTGCACATAAAGCGTGGCGCCAACTTGATACTCGTTATTTGCCTGAGGTGCCGCAGCCGCCTGCTGGGCGTTCGAAATTGTCGCGGAAAACGCAACCGAGCAAATGACCAGCACCGCCGCGAAGATATCTTGTCTAATTTTCATAACAGTTGTCTTTAGGTTTGAGGCTTAGAATTGAAACGATTATAAATGATTTATGCCAAAAATTCCGCAGCCAGACTCTATGCCCCAGCCGAACGACCCGAATGATGACAAGGCCGGCACGTGGGAAGAAGATCAGGATCGGAGGGGATACTATTATGATGACGCACACGGTTATCAGACATTTCGGCCGGGAGAGGACGACGAAAGCGAACCCGACGATTTGGACGAGTGCAATGAAAAAACACCGGGCCATGAATCATGACCCGGTGAAGAATGAATAAGCGATTATTTCTTCGGTCTTTCGTTGGCTTTCAGCACGCGTTTTCTTAACCGAATTGCCTTGGGCGTGACCTCGATCAGCTCATCATCGGCGATGAATTCGAGAGCACGTTCTAATGACATCTCACGCTGCGGGACGAGGCGCATGGCTTCGTCGGCCGAGGTTGTTCGCATGTTTGAAAGCTTTTTCTCTTTGATCGGATTTACGTCGAGATCGACCGCTCGGGCGTTCTCGCCGACGATCATGCCTTCGTAGACTTTTACCTGAGGTTTTACGAATAAAACGCCTCGCTCCTGCAGATTATAAAGAGCATACGTGTTGGTTTCACCCATCCGGTCGGATACGAGTGAACCTGTCTGGCGGGACCGCATATCGCCCTGCCATTTATCAAATCTAAGAAAGAGTGTATTAAGCAGGCCAGTGCCTTTGGTCTCGGTCAGAAACTCTCCGCGGAAACCGATGAGCCCGCGTGAAGGGACCTCAAACTCAAGTCTGACGCGGCCCGAACCGTTATTAACCATCTTGGTCATCTGCCCTTTCCGGCGGCCAAGGGCCTCGGTAACGACACCGATAAATTCGTCAGGTACGTCGATGACAACCTGTTCGATCGGCTCGAGGGTCTCTCCGGTCTTCGGGTCTTTTTTCGTAATAACCTCGGGTTTCGAGACCTGGACCTCATATCCCTCTCGCCGCATCATTTCGATCAGGATCGCAAGCTGCAGCTCGCCGCGGCCTGACACCTTGAATTGCTCAGCGGCCTCGGTCTGTTCAACTCGTAGTGCGACATTTCCCAGCAATTCGCGGTCGAGCCGGTCTTTTATTTGTCGAGATGTAACAAACTTGCCGTCGATGCCCGAGAAGGGTGAGGTGTTAACCCCAAAGATCATCGCGATGGTCGGCTCATCGACCGCGATCGTCGGAAGCGGCTTGGGGTTGTCGACAGAGGTGATCGTTTCGCCGATCTCAATATCGTCAAAACCGGCAAGGGCGACGATTTCGCCCGTTCCAGCCTTGGCGACGGTCTCGCGTTCAAGCCCCTCGAAAACGAAAAGCTCCTTGACGCGGGTCTTTATTGTCGAGCCGTCACGCTTGGCGACGACCACTTCCTGATTCTTGGCGATCTCACCTGAAAAAATACGTCCGATCGCGAGGCGGCCCACGAATGGATTGTAGTCGATATTGGCCACCAATAATTGAAGACTGTCATCACGAATTGCATGCGGTGCCGGGATGGTTTCGATGATCTGATCGAACAGCGGCTTCAGGGTTTTAGAATCATCACCCGGTTTCACCATTGCGATGCCGTCACGGGCGATAGCATAGAGAATAGGGAATTCGATCTGTTGATCATTGGCCCCAAGATCGAAAAAGAGGTCGTAGATCTCATTGACGACTTCCTCATGGCGCTCGTCCTGTCGGTCCATTTTGTTGACCAGGGCGATGCAGGGAAGTTTGAGTTCGAGCGCCTTACGCAGCACAAATCGCGTCTGCGGCAGGCAGCCCTCGGCCGCATCCACGAGCAGTACAATACCGTCGACCATCTTGAGCACGCGTTCGACCTCGCCGCCGAAATCGGCGTGGCCCGGTGTGTCCAAAATATTGATCTTATATTCGCCATACCGCACCGAGGTGTTCTTGGCCATGATCGTGATCCCGCGTTCGCGTTCGAGGTCCATCGAGTCCATGACGCGGTCGACGACGGTCTCATTGTCACGGTGCGTGCCTGATTGGGCGAGCATCGCGTCGACAAGAGTTGTTTTTCCGTGGTCAACGTGGGCGATGATGGCGATGTTGCGAATATTCTCTTTAGTGATCATAGTTGTAAATTTCCGCCTGAAGGCAAACGAGTATAATGGCCTATTATCGGTAGAAAGGCAATTTGGTAAAAGGATTAGGCGATTCAAGGGTTGGTACGGCATCAGGCCCAAGCCCCGCGTAAGCAAGGGCGAACATCACCCGCCAGCGTCAGGCGCCCTTGCTCACGTGCGGGCTCGAGCCGCCTGCCTTATCGCCTCGTAAAGTACGATGCCGACACTGGTCGAGAGATTAAGGCTTCGGACGCGGGGATTGGGCATCGGGATCGTCAGGCAGTTCTCCCGATTTGCGGCGAGGACCTCTTCCGGAAGTCCGCGGGTCTCGGGCCCGAAGACCAGACAGTCGCCGGGGCGATATTCCCATTCTGTATATGGCCGCGATGCTTTGGTAGTGAAATAAAGCAGCCTCGATCCGACAAGTTCGGCTTTCAGATACTGCATATCCAGATGCCGGTGGAGTCGTACCTCGTCCCAGTAATCCAGGCCCGAACGTTTGAGCGTCCTATCATCCATTCTGAAGCCAGTCACCCCGACAATATGCAGCTCCGTATAGGTCGCGGCACACAGGCGGGCAATGTTGCCTGTGTTAGGTGGTATCTCGGGCTCGTAAAGGGCAACGTGGTACATAACGGTCGAAAACACCTTTTAGGACTTTGATATTAACAGATGCAGGCGGGCCCGTAAGCCTGATCGTGTTACTAATAAAGCATCTTTTGCCGGACAATCAACATCAATTCGATATTGCCGAAAATGGACATGGCGTTCGTCCAAGGCCGTTTTATGCTACAATCCGCATTTGCGTATTTTCGATCGAATTTAGGAGAATCCCTGGTGTTTTTTCGTTCCCGCTCTATATTTGGCATCGTATTGGTCCTGATCTTTTTCGCCGTACCGGTATTTTCCCAGGCTCCGAGCCCTTCGCCGACTCCAAAGGGCGGTGCCTTTACCGCCGAACAGATCGCCGAATCCGCTATATTCCTCTATGGATTCCCCGGCGGCCGTGTGACATTGAACCAGATCAGAAAAACAACCCAGGAACGAGGCCGCGCAAAGGTAACTACCGCTGATGGAAAGGTCGAACAGGTCCCCTATCAGCGATTTGTGATCCGTGCCGAAACTCTCGACAAGGAAAAGGTCAGGCTCGACCAGGAGTTTCCGGCCGCGAGGTTCTCGCTGGTAAGGAACGACGAAAAGATCTTTGGGCTCTACAACAATACCGTCTTTGCTCCTCGCGATGACGCCTCAAAATCCTTTGAAAACCAGATCGTACACGGCCTCGAGGCGCTGCTTCGTTACAAGGAGAATGAGTCTACGCTAGAACTTGCGCCCCGCGAGAAATTGATGGGTGTTGACTATTATGTTCTCGACGTTACCGACAAACAGGATCGAAAGACGCGGTTTTATGTAAGCGTCAAATCCTTTCGGGTAATGATGCTGACCTACGAAGCGGATGGCGTAAAATACCGCCGCAAGTTCTACGATTACAACTACGCCCAGGGCACCCTCGTACCCTACCGCACCGTCCTCTGGGCCGACGACAAGGTCGTCGAAGAATCAGAGGTCGGCACCATAACCTTCGGCCAAAAAGTCGACGAAGAACTCTTCAAAGCAGGATAAAAACGCAACCCGCCCAGTGCGGCAAAGTAAAGTCAGCTTGAGCGAAAGGTCAGGAGAGCTGGGCCGAAAGGCCGCGGTCTCTGCAGGCCTGATGGCACCGCCAGCCATTCTCGAGTAGTCGGGAATGACCCGATCCGGTTTCATGTCGAGACGAAAGATCGCGGCCCTTGTCGGTATCGCACCTTTTGCACGTGATACCGGAAAATCATTTGGAAAACGTTTCTGTAAAGGCGGCAGGAACTCGATCCGCCGAGTTCTCTATATGGCGACCATCAGTGCTACAACATTCAACCCCATTATCAAGGCAATTATCAATCCCTTTGTAACCGAGGCAAACTAAAAAAAGTCGCGCTTATAGCATGTGCGAGAAAACTCCTGGTCATCCTAAACGCAATGACTCGAACCAATACGCCATGGCTTTCCACGGAGGACCAGGCTTGACTTTAAACACAGTTGCTTCATAGATGACCCCAAATTTTCCTCTCCCGTTCACTCTGGGCAACTGACAGTAACAGAGTTCAGAATATGAGATGCAACTTCGTCATATTTTCTATCTGAATACAGAATCATAAAGGTTACGCTCTTCTCCACATTTTTACAGTCAACACTTAGGATTTTTACGACTGGTTTATCTGGATCCTCAAAGTTTGCCTGATCTTTTTTGAATTCAAAAGCCGCCTGATTACCGATTAGATCAGAGCGATTGAGAGGAATTTCCCGAAAATTCAAGACCCTGTCGTCAGCCTTTAAATAGTTCAGCTTACTAGTGCCGACAGCCGATTCGATCGATACGGTCAAATTTTGATCAGAATGTCTCGATCCAAACGAATCTTGGACGGTTATGTTTTCATTCATAAGATCTTTGGGGATCAATAGACTATAGTTTTGCTCGCTAATCCTCTTAAAATCGTCCGAAAAACTGTTATTGACAATTGTTAATTCGCCACTACGAACACATGACCAGTGTGCGAAGGCCAGCGCGATGACCCCTGTC
>JBGTBC010000353.1:0-2676 GCA_041749555.1 Pyrinomonadaceae bacterium
AGGTCCAAAGCCTCGCGATCCCGGAACCGTATTACCAGCCCGGTATCGAACGAACGGTCAAGATGCAGGATGTCCGCCCCGACATTGAAGCTATGGATGCCATCGACCACACCTGCAAGTGCCGCCAGGGAATTGCGGTGCAGATCGCGTGAAGCGGAATCAGTTTCAGGTTCGTATTTCCAGCAGACTATATGGATCAGCATATTTTTAGATTAGCCCCGATCGGAGCCCTCGCACCACTCACGAGTGACGTTGTGGCGATAATCGAACATTGACCGCAATTTCGGCTCGATGGCAAACGGAGCCGCCAGAGCGCCGAGGAACCACATCGGCGGTTCGTATTCGATCTCATCCCGTAAGATCGAGCCCGTTTCGTGAGGTTCGACGATGTGCCGATGACGCCAGCTCTTAAATGGCCCCGAGATCTGTATATCCTCAAACATCCTCGGCGGATCGTAGGCGGTGTGTTCCGCAACCCAGCGGACCGGTACGAGGCCTAGGAGTTTCATCTCAATGATCGCCCGTGAGCCGATCACGGAGATGTCGGCGGTCTGAATCACGGATGCATTTTCCCATGGCGGAACAAGCCGCTCGAACGCGTCCGGCAGCTCGTGAAAAGCAAACACGCGTTCGGGTGGTGCCCCTATCACCGATTCTTTAATAAATCTCATAATTCAGCCGGCAGGCGGTCATTAAGCAGCTTCCAGACCTTTTGCAGATGCCGTTCTTCGACACGGATGCTGCCGACCGACAGCCTCAGAACGACCTTCTCGTTGAGCTTTGTGTGCGAAAGGTATGCCTCGCCCGAGGCGTTGATATCGTCCATTATTTGCAGGTTGAGTGAATCGAGATCGGTGACGCCATCCGGACAAGCCCTGAAACAAACAAGAGCGAATGGCACCGGAGCCATCATCTCGAAATCTTCCGATGCCTCGACCCATGAGGCAAAAAGTGCGGCCAGGCGGCAATGCTCGCGAATACGCTCGACCAGGCCATCGCGTCCAAAGTAGCGAATTACAAACCATAGTTTTAGCGCCCGGAAACGCCGTCCGAGCTGGATCCCGTAATCCATTCCGTTTTTTACGGTCGTTTCATCACTCGTCTTTAGATACTCAGCAACAAGCGAGAACGCGTTCTTGAGTGCGCCAAGGTCCCGGCAATAGAGGACAGACAGGTCGAATGGCGTGAAGAGCCATTTGTGTGGATTCATCACGATGGAATCGGCCCGTTCCCATCCTCGAAAGAGGTGCCGCAATTCGGGAACGATCGCGGCAGAACCAGCATAGGCGGCATCGACATGGAGCCATATATTGTGTTTTTCACAAATATCCGCGATAGGATCGACCGGATCGACGCTCGATGTTGAGGTCGTTCCTATAGTCGGAATGACGCAAATAGGCCTATATCCGGCCGCGATGTCCTCGTCGATAGCCTGCTGCAGTTTCTCGGGGATCATCTCGAACCGCTCGTTGCACGGCACCTTTCTCAGGCTGCGAAGTCCAAGTCCGAGTGTGATGACGCCCTTGTCGATCGATGAATGAACATGCTCGGAACAATAGACACGCAGGAGAGGAAGATCGCTGCGTCCGCTCATCCCCGCGTCACGTATGTTCAACTCAGCCTTTTCGCGGGCGGCCGCTATCGCATGCATGGTCGAGACGGACGCCGTATCGTAGATTATTCCTTCGTAAGTTTCAGGCAAATCCACCATTTGCCTGAGCCAATCCAGCACGACATCTTCGAGCTCGGTGGAGGCGGGCGACGTTCGCCAAAGCATTGCCTTCATATCGAAGGCGGCCGAAAGCATCTCGCCAAAAATACCCACTGAACTGGTCGATGTGGAAAAAAGGCCGTGGAAATTGGGATGGTTCCAATGCGTGACGGCCGGAAGGATGAGCCTGTCTATGTCCTTGATGACATCTCCAAAATCCTCGCCTGACGCGGGCGGTGAAGCGGGCAGACCGCTGCGTAGCGAACCCGGCTCGATCTGTGAAAGGACCGGGTATTCCTCAATATGTTCGAAATACTCCGCGATCCAATCGACTATCTCATAGCCGAATTTTCGAAAATCGGCCGGCGGCATGTCGCCCAGGGGCTCTTTGCTGTGTTCCATATCTGGTTTCAGAGGCGGCTCAAGATGCGATCTTTACCGATCACTCTCAGCGTTCTAGATTGATTCATATTAATCGCAGCTATGATCGAACACAAAAAGGAGGTGTTGATCTGGTGGGGCTTGGGCTGGGGTTGCGGGGCTGGGTTTGGTTTTCAAATATCTACTAGCGAAAGAACCCAGTCGCTATCGCTCCCGGTTCTGACCATTCACAGCGAAAGAACCCAGTCGCTATCGCTCCCGGTTCTGACCACTAACCACCGACCACTGACCACTTGACTTAGAACGTCCAAAACCTCTTTCCCTTTTTCTCGCCGTGCATGCGGACGGCGATGGAGACGGCGTCTATCTGGTCGTCGTGGTGGCCGTGGGGGAAGGAGCAGGCTTCTTGTATAAAGTCTTCGTTCCATGGGCCGGCTACGAGGCGGACGCGGCCTTCTTCGGCGAGGGCTATCCATGGGAGCGCTCGTGTGAGCTTGTTTGTCTCAACTTTTACGCCTCGGAACTTTCGGCCGTATAGCGCTGGCATCTGTCTCAGGTCTTGCAGGAGAGCGTGGCCGTTGGCT
>JBGTBC010000354.1:0-6320 GCA_041749555.1 Pyrinomonadaceae bacterium
TCCACCCGCAGTTTTTCCGTAACGAACAGGAAAACTGCTAGTGCCAGCACTGCGAGGACAACGATGATCTCAAACGACATAAAAAAGGCGTCCGCTATGACGCCTAATTTAACCAATTAATTCGTGTTTGAACAACTTAAGCTTAAATATCTACTAGATCGATCTGGGCCTTCTGCAGCTTACCGGAATAGTCGATATAAAGTGATTTCCATTCGCTGAATATGTCGAGGACTTGCGTTCCGGCTTCACGATGGCCGTTGCCCGTGCCTTTGGTCCCGCCGAACGGAAGATGGACCTCAGCACCGATCGTTGCGGAATTAACATAGCAAATGCCGGTATACAGCTCCTGCATCGCGTAAAATGCACGGTTGACGTCCTGCGTATAGATTGCTGACGACAGTCCGTAAGCTACGTCGTTGACGATGTCGATCGCCTCGTCGAGAGTCGAGAATGGGATCACGCACGTTACCGGCCCAAAGATCTCTTCCTGGGCGATCCGCATTTTCGGTGATACGTTTGTAAATACCGTCGGCTCGATAAAATAGCCTTTACCGTACGCCCCTTTAGTTAGCTGGTTGCCTCCGCAGGCGAGTGTAGCTTTGTCATGATCACGGCCGATCCGGATGTAGCCGAGGATCTTATCCATCGCTCGCTCATTTATCACCGGCCCAACCTCCGTCTTTTCATCGAGGCCGTTACCAACGCGTAGTTTCTTAACGCGTTCGACAAGCTTTTCGCAAAATTTCTTATAGATCTTCTTATGCACAACGAGCCGCGACGATGCCGTACACCGCTGGCCGCTGGTTCCAAAGGCTCCCCAGAGCGATCCTTCGACAGCATTATCCACGTCGGCGTCATCCATCACGATGATAGCGTTCTTGCCGCCCATTTCGAGGCTGACTATCTTGTTCTCGCGGGCACACTGTTCAGCGATCGTTTTGCCCGTCGTGGTAGATCCTGTAAATGAGATCAAGCGAACATCCTTATGGCCCACAAGAGTCGGGCCGATATCCGCGCCGCGGCCATTGATAAGGTTTACTACACCAGCCGGTATACCGGCCTCCTCACAAGACTTGACGAGATTCAATGACGAAAGGGGCACATCCTCACCGGATTTGAGCACGACCGTGTTTCCGCAAACCAGGGCCGGGATCAGTTTCCACGAAGGTATCGCCATCGGGAAATTAAATGGCGTTATAAGGCCGCAGATACCAACAGGCTGGCGAACACACATCGCGAACTTATTCGGCATCTCAGCCGGCGTCGTGAACCCGTGAAGCCGCCGCCCCTCGCCGGCCGTGTAATATGTGCAATCGATCGCCTCCTGAACGTCACCGCCGGCTTCCTTCAGTACCTTGCCCATTTCGCGGGTCATCTGCCAGGTAAAGTCATCCTTATTTTTCCTTAGGATCTCGCCGAGGGTAAATAATAGCTCGGCCCGTTTCGGCGCCGGCGTTCTTCGCCAGCGTGTCGCCGCTTCGCTGGCCGCCGCAACAGCATTATTGACGTCTTCGTCATTTGATTGCGGAAATCGGCCAATAATATCCGAGGTATCTGCCGGATTTACATTGTCAAACCAGTTGCCGGACGATGACTTTACCCATTCACCGCCGATGTAGTTGTAGTATTTCTTAACGGAACTTTTCGTTTTTGCTTCTTTCGCTTTGGACATAATTATTCACTCGTAATATAAGAAGGACGAGTTAGTTCTAACTCGTCCCGTGTGTGTAACCTTATTATTTCACCTTATCATCTAACCGTAAACTGAACGATCTTAAGTTGTGGTGCGCGCGCAGCAGGATTGTAGGTCAAAACGTGCAGGACGACGGGATCCCCGGGCTTGAGCTTTGAAACGACTGCATTGAACGCCTTGAGGTCCGTCACACTGACGCGGTTGATACGCTGGATAAGATCTCCCTGACCGAGAGCGTCGGTTCCGGCCGAGGTCTTAACGTCCGTGATAAAGCTTGTCGGATTAATTTCTTTAATAACCAGGCCCTTCTGGCTTTGCATCCTGTATGTGTTAGCAAGTGCCGGAGTTAGCTCGACCAAAGTAAGTCCAAAAGGATTCTGGTCAACCTTTGCAGCTTCCACTGGCGGACCCGGACCTTCCAGATCGTCAACTGAACCGCGTGCCGCGGGCCGCTCCCCGAGCCGTGTCGACAAGGTCTTGCTCTCTAAATTTGCCCCGTTCTCACGGAGTATCCCAAATGAAACGTTCTGATCCGGTGAAGTAGCGGCGACCCGTGCAATCAGGTCTTGAGCACTGTCGATCTTCTGCCCGTTAAATTCAACGACCACATCTCCCGTCTGAAGGCCCGCCAAAGCCGCCGGGCCCTTGTTATCACGAACGTCCGTAATAATCGCTCCGCGTGCATCTTTAAGTCCATATACGGAAGCAAACTCAGATTTAACCGAATCTAGTAAAACGCCCATATACCCACGGCGCACTTTGCCATTTTCGACGATCTGCTGAAAAACATACTCCGCCTCACGTGAGGGAAGGGCAAATCCGACTCCATTGTAGTCACCGGTCGAGGTTGCGATCTGTGAATTGACGCCGACAACCTCCCCGGCCATGTTGACCAGCGGGCCGCCCGAATTCCCCCGATTTATCGCAGCATCGGTCTGAATGAACTTCTGAAAGGGCGAGGCATACGGGGTTTCGCGGCGGGTTTGCGAAATTATCCCGGCCGTCACGCTTTTGGCAAGCCCAAATGGCGAACCAAGGGCAAGAACCCAATCACCCACTTCGGCCTTATCCGAATCCCCAAATTTAATATATGGCAGTTCCCGGCGGGCTTCGATCTTGAGCACCGCCAGATCGGTCTCCTGATCCGTTCCCACGACGGTTGCAGGAAATTCCTCACCCGAATCAAGTTTGACGATTATTCTCGATGCCTCATCAATGACATGGGCATTGGTCATGATGTAGCCGCTCTTATTTACTATAAAACCGCTGCCGACGGCCCGCGCCGGCCTCGGCTGCATCTGCCGACGTAGAAAGTCCAGAACGTCGGAATCATTAGGCGCAGGTTGGGTACCTCTTGCCACCGATTGAGTGACTTTGCCCTTTGTATCGATACTTACAACGGCCGGTTCGACCTTTTTCGTGATCTCGGCAAATGAACGCGGCAGCCTTTCAGGCTGAGCTTCGAGACCTCCAGCAAATAGTCCTATCCATATCATCGACAGGGCCGTGAACAAACTGATGCTGCGAAAGCCCGTCGTGGCAAATTTAATCTCTAACATAAATACCTCTTTCAAGACAGATCTACCTCAAAGCGAGTCCGACAAATTATAGCAGACTATTGACTATTATATTTCACGCAATCTTTGCGGAACGGCTGACTTTTTTTTGATCATCAATCGGGTTTGAGTAAAATTTTTAAGGCGCCGTTGCCTGCGGCCCGCGTCATGGCATCAACTCCTTCCGCCAATCGGTATTCATCATCGATCAGGTCATCTACATTGATCGCCCCAGTTTCAAGAAGGCCTAACGCGGGCTGCATGCGCCCGCACCGCGAGCCGATTATGTTGATCTCATCCACGACGACCCGCGATGCGGCCCAGACCGGCGAGCCATGGAAAGTGGATTTTAGTACGATCTTTCCCCGCGGCCTGACGAGATCGATCGCCGCTGCAAAGCCCGATTCCGAACCACTCGCTTCCACCACAATGTCTGCCTGATTCAACATTGAAGGATTCACTTCGTCTAAAAGCACACCTATTACCCCCGACCTCTCGGCTATAGCGATCTTTGTCCTATGCTTGCCCACGATCGTTACATTTTGCGAATGAAGCGCGAGGCTCATCGCGCACAGCAGCCCCAATTTACCGTCACCTACAATGACGACCTTCGATTCCGTTTTGATGGAGACCTGTTCAGTAATTCCGTAAGCAGCGGCCAGCGGCTCGGCAAAAACAGCCTGTTCGTCTGTTACGCTATGGGGAACCTCCAATAGATTGCGCGACGGCAATTGAAGAAAGTCAGCGTGGGCACCGTCTCGGCCGGCAATTCCCAGGACAGTCCGGGCCGGGCAATGACGCGGATCCCCTGATGTGCAAAGCACACATTCTCCACATCCGGCATTTATCTCGCCGACAACACGTCTTCCGATAAGGTGCGGAACGTCATCCGAGCGTTCGACTACCCCAACGAATTCATGCCCGATCGTCCCCTCAAATCCCGAATAACCACGGATTATCTCCAGGTCCGTATTGCAGATTCCTGATCTGACAACCCGAACAAGGGCTTCGTCACTCCTTTCGGGAATGGGGATCTCATCGACCGAGAGAGTATTCTGAGCAAACCTTAATGCTTTCATTCCCTGATGAATGGCAACGTGAGGAACTAGTAAACCTTCAGATCGCGTTCAGCCGTAATTAACCATCGTCCACCGATCTTCTTAAGTTGAAGCATTTGCCTCACTTTCCCTTTAGAGTTTCGTTCGCCCCGGAAATGCCATTCCTTATCGAAAATGGCCGTAACAATATCATCCGTCTCGTTTGTCTTAACATCCATATTCGATAAGCTGAGGCTAATTTCACTGAAACGGGAAAACGCCCTGCTCTTGTCGGCCCGAATAAAGTCGATCCTTGCTCCTCGCTTATTGTAATAATCAACATTAGACGCATAGTGGCCCATAAGTGAATCCATATCCATCGACTCGGTCTGCGAGCGCCAGCTATCGATCTGCCGCGCTATTTCATCACGAGTTTGGTCGTCGACAGGACTGGTTTTCGACCGGTTGGCGGGCAGGGTCGAATTTGATACACGATCGTTTTCCACTCGCACAGTTGGCGAGGGGATCGGAGACTGGGCAATCTTTTTATTCAGAGCAATATTGTCAGATCCGCCCGAGTTCACATTAGTGACCACATTTTGCCCTTGATCACGTAAGTATAGAAATCCGGCTAACCCCAGGATCCCAAAGACCATCAACATTACCAAAGCTGTGATCGCAACGGCGATCGCTGTTTTTGAGCCTGAACTTTGCACATCGGCTTGAGATCCAGGAGGTGTTTTCTGACTGGATATGTCGGGCTGTGTATCGAGTTTTGACTCTCCGGGGCGGGGATTTACAAGCGTTTCTGTTTCTCCCATTACGATGGTGGGAGCGTCCGATTGAAAGCCTGGAACCAGCGGGGTCCCGTCCTGAAGACAATATTTGAGCGTATCGTCAGTATATTGAGTTAGGCATGCCGGGCAGCTTTTCATTATCGTTTCGGCCCCGAATCGATTAGCCTCCAAAATGATATGCCAGCCCATTCGTTAAGTAAATCTCGGTCAGACGACATATTTTGGATTCCTTTCCCCGCGTAATATACTTCAACCATTCGAGCTTTATTCAATTATGCAGGGTATTAGTCATATTAATTTAAAAGTGTTAACGGTGATCCTCAGTGCCACTCTAGCTCTTATTACCGGCTGCGGAGGAAATAAGACGACTGGCGAAGATACTCCTACCGAGGCATATAAGCGTCTCTATGCCGCAGTGAAGAGCAAAGATACCGAGTCTATAAAGCAGCAGGTCTCAAAAAAGACTATAAACATGGCCGAGATGTCGGCACAGCGTTTCGGCAAGCCCATCGAACAGGCCTACGAAAACGGTTTTACAGCAACGACCTACTCCAATACTCTCCCGACTATGCGAGACGAACGGGTGAAAGATGACATGGGGGCTGTCGAAGTTTGGAATGCGAAGGATAGCAAATGGGAAGACCTGCCGTTTATTTTTGAAGACGGGACCTGGAAGCTGGCAATGGGCGACGCTTTTTCGGGCAGCTATCAATCTCCGGGGAAGGGCCGCGATTTTCGTGAAAGAGAAGCAGCAAATATTGTTTCGAATTCCAATGTTATTATCCTTGGAAACAATGCGAATTTGCCCCAAAATAGGGCGTCCAACTCCAAATGATCGACATAAAGTCGGCATCGGATATCTTTGCTGCGTACCGTAAATATGGTTGGATTCTGCGTCGAATCGTGATCGATGATCCGGAAGGCTCCGATCTGGAGAGTAAATTGAAGGATCTTGCGGATGTTCTGATCACTCGCTCCGTCGTCAACGGTGCATGGTTTTCTCGACCGCCGGCCGATGGGCCGGTAGCTTGGGAGATCCGTTATCTTGGCGATACGCCGTTCGCACTGCTGGAGAGCCTGGATGAAAAGGATCCCGATTTCGAACGATCACTTTCTCAGGTCGAAGCCAAACTTGCCAAGGCGGTCTCTGCAAAAAAAGAGCCTTGACAAGTCGGTGTTGCCACTGCAAACTTGAAATATTGAAATGACGATCAAGGAATTCGGCAGAAGGGTTGCG